>JBMOEX010000070.1:0-11892 GCA_049314535.1 Vampirovibriophyceae bacterium
AAACCATGCAAAAATGATCATATATGATCATCGCAGTAGACGGACCAGCAGGCAGCGGCAAAAGCACCATCTCTAAATTAGTAGCTAAAGAGCTAAACCTTCTATACATCGATACTGGAGCCATGTACAGAGCAGTTACCTTTATGTGGCTGCAAACTCAGTTACTAGCCAAGCCCTATTTAGAAGAAAAGCTAATCACAGACAATGACGTAAGAAAATCTATAAAAAAAGAAATCCTCTATAAGCATCACGAAAAAGCTTTAAAAATAATCTGCGACAATATAAAAATCAGATTAGAAACTTCTGACTTAGGCTTAAAAACCTTTCTGAATGATATAGATATCAGCGAATATATTCGCACAACTTTAGTTACTCAGAATGTCAGTCACATCGCAAGTTACAAAGAAGTAAGAACTTTCCTAGTGGATGAGCAGCGCCGAATTTCTCAAGGAACAGATGTAATCCTTGATGGTAGGGACATAGGGACGGTAGTATTCCCTTTCGCTGATTATAAGTTTTTTCTCACAGCTTCCATAGAAGTCCGTGCTAAAAGGCGTTTAGAGGATATGAAAAAAATAGGCGAAGAAATTAGCCTAGAAGAACTCTGTGCAGACTTGAAACGTAGAGATCACTTGGATAGCACCAGGGAAGAGGCTCCGCTGCTTAAGGCTCACGATGCAATCGAAATAAATACTGATAATTTCAGTATAGAAGAAGTTAAAAATCAGATTTTAAAAAAGCTGCTAAAATCTTTCCCATGACGACTACTCAAACTTTAGATACTTTTTCTGCGATCACCCAAAGACGTTCAGTTAAACACTACGATCCAGACTACAAGATGAGTGAAGCTGAAGTAAATAAGCTTTTAGAATTAGCTGTGCTGTCACCAACTTCTTTTAACATGCAGAACTGGCGCTTCGTCGTCGTTCAAGACCAAGCTCTTAAAGAAGAAATTTGGCTGGCATCTTGGAAGCAGAATCAGATAAAAGATGCTTCTTTACTATTAGTTCTCTGTGCTGATTTAAACGCTCATGAAAGAAATCCTGAACGCTACTGGGCAAACGCACCAGAACAGGTTAGTGCTGCTATAGTTCCGATGATTAAAGGCTTTTATAAAGATAACGCTCAGTTACAAAGAGACGAAGCCATGCGCTCAACTGGCATAGCTGCTCAAACCCTTATGCTTGCAGCCAAAGCGATGGGCTATGATTCTTGTCCAATGGTCGGCTTCGATCCAAAAAAAGTCGCTGAAATTATCAAACTACCTGAAGACCATATAATCAGTATGCTACTGCCTATCGGCAAAGCGAAAGAACCAGCACGCGAAAGAGCTGGGCAGTTGGCTTTATCTGAAGTAGTTATCACCAACACATTTTAAGAGACCGCTGCACAACTCCATTTTCGGCGTTCTAATTATTTCTCTTGGGCGTGTAGCCAAACGAACAAGTTCTCTATCCCTGATATTTAAAATAAGTGTATTTGGCATTAATAAACGCGAGTTGAAGTCCTAGACTGCCATCCAAGATTCCTGCACGAATAAAATACTTATAGAAAAATGCGTAAGCCGCCTTTAGAGACGCGAATATAGAACTCGCTTTCTTATTACTCAAACGAGCATAGTTCATAAAAGCAGCTTCTAATTCTTCGATAGAATTATAAGAATAATGATCTAGTGGGTAATTCAGGTTCCTAATAATTTTCCTTTTAAGTTTCGGATTGAAAAATTTAATTAAAATATCAGTAAAAGAATTTTTAGTAACATAATCTTGACGAGTTTCATCCCACAGCTCAACACTTTCATGTACAGGTAAATCCTGAAAACGCCCAAAGCCTTTCTCAAAAAGCCTTAACTGATAATCTGGATAAAAGCCACCATACTTAACTAACTGCTTACCAATAAATAATCTACGCGGAATTTTAAAGCCCAAGCTCTTTTTATGCTGCCCTGATTCAAATAAATTCTTTATTTCTTCAATTAATCTATCCGTAAGAACTTCATCAGCGTCCAAACTAAGTACCCATTTATGTTTGCAAAGAGATAGAGCATAATTCTTCTGTTTTGCGTAACCAAGCCACTCTTGCGTATAAATTTTAGTCGCATACTGCTTCGCTATATCAACAGTCGCATCAATACTTCCAGAATCTACAAGAATAATTTCATCAGCCAATTTAGCTGCCTGCCTTAAAGTATCTTCAATAATATGGGCTTCATTTTTACAGATGATAAAAATTGATAACGACAGTATTTTTTTTTTCACAGAAACCTAATATTCATCCTCTAGGCGGCTTTCCTTATGCTGCCTCCAGATATACATAGATAATATCATCGCCATCTTATAGCCTAAAGCTCCATCAAGAAAACCTAATTGAAAAATAAAGCGTTCCATAAAACAAGCTACAGTCCCAACTAGAGCGGCTAAATAAGATATTTTCTTTTTACCTATCTCGGCATTAAAACGATAATAATTCTCCATATCCTTAATCGTCTCAAAAGTGTAAGACTCTAAAGCTCCTTTAAAAGCAGATACTCGAGGTGAATCAGCAAGGTACATTTCTTTTTTGGCATCCCAGACTTCTACCGATTCTTCAAGAGTCCCCGTTTTAAAATGTGCAAGCGATTTTTGAAAAATTCGCAATTGCCTATCAGGATAAAATCCACCCCAACGTACAAATTGCCCACCTACATAAAATTTTCTCGCTATTTTAAAACCAATTACACCCTTTACCATTTGCTTTACAAATTTCTTATTCATTTCTTCAATCAAAGTACTAGTTAAAACCTCATTTGCAGATAGATGCTTAACCCATGAGCAAGAACAGAGAGATAAAGCGAGACTCTTCATGCGACTCACACCTAGCCATTGCTTCTGGTAAACCTTATCAGCATGCTTTTCTGCAATTTGCAAAGTAGTATCTACACTACCGTAGTCGATTACAATAACTTCTTTCGCAATTTTTTTTGCTTGCTTAATAGCCTTCTCAAGATGCTTAGCATCATCACGCGTAATCATAAACACAGATATATCTGGCAACGTCTGTACTTTTGTTGACATACGGATATTATATGCCTGATTTGCATTTTCAACACTTTATGAAGTGATAGAATCTATTAACGAGATCGCTGCTACGAACGCGCGAAGATCTCTAAACGATGGAGAAGTGACCGAGTGGTTTATGGTGCAGTCCTGGAAAGACTGTGTACTGGTAACGGTACCGGAGGTTCGAATCCTCTCTTCTCCGCCAGTAATAAAATAAAAAGAGATGGGGCATAAAACCCCATCTCTTTTTATTTACTAGGGGGGAGAAGGGAGCATCCATTGGTAAAAAAACGATACTCTAAAATCGTTTTTTTACGTTCCTCCGGGGTGGGTGCGATGAGCTTATAGGTCTCCCCGTGAGAGCATCCCCTAAACCTCTCTTCTTTGTTCTTTTATTTACTTAGAGCCTTTGGCTCTAAGTTGTTTTTGGGAGGATGTTTTACAATGGAAGAAATGGATATTGATGCCATCGTTGCGAAGATTGAGGGAGAAGCAGTTTGACACTTGAAAATAGTAAATCCACCTCACTGATACAAGCCCCAGACGGTTACTCTGATTGGCTGGTAGAGCTGAAAGTGAAAATTCATAATGCACAGCAACGTGCAACACTGGCGGTGAACCATGAATTAATCTTGTTATACTGGCAGATTGGGCGTGATATTCTAAACAGGCAAGCAGAACAAGGTTGGGGTGCAAAGGTTATAGAAAGGCTCGCTCATGATTTACGCAATTTATTCCCGAATATGAAGGGATTTTCCCGTACTAATCTACTTTACATGCGTTCTTTCGCTGAATCTTGGGCTGATGAGCAAATTGTCCAGCAGGCTGTTGGACAATTACCGTGGGGACATAATTTGGTTTTACTAGACAAGCTGAGTACGCAGGAAGCACGTATTTGGTATGCAAAAAAAACCATAGAAAATAACTGGTCTCGTAAAGATCCTTATCGTTTTGATTTTCTAGGCTTGACGGAAGAAGCCCAAGAGCGAGAGATAGAAGGCGCATTAGTTAAACAGATTACTGAATTTTTATTAGAGCTTGGTGCTGGCTTTGCTTATCTTGGTAAACAGGTTCATATCGAAGTAGGTGGCGATGATTTTTTTATTGATTTGCTGTTTTATCATCTTAAACTTCGCTGTTACATAGTTATCGAGCTTAAAACGGGTGATTTCAAACCAGAACATTTAGGGCAACTGGGCCATTTCTCTGCAAACTCAATTGCCGAGTATTGAAGATATTGAGCGTGAATTAGAGGAAAAACAAAATGGATAAGGTGAGCTAAATGAAAGTATTGAAATTTTATATTAATAAAAAAGCCTTATGAGCAAAGAACTTCAATTTTTAATTTATAACACTCCACAGGAAGATGTTAAAGTCGATGTACTCGTGCAAGATGAGACTATCTGGCTTACACAGAAAGCTATGGCGGCATTGTTTGGCACATCTACTGATAATATAGGTCTTCATCTCAAAAATATTTATACAGATGGTGAGTTAATCGAAGAGGCAAGTACCGAGAAAATCTCGGTACTTCAAAAAGAAGGAACACGGGAGGTTCGCCGCAGTATTAATTTCTATAACCTTGATGCTGTTATCTCCGTTGGGTATCGGGTGAATTCTGCTAAGGCAACGCAGTTTAGAATCTGGGCTACTAAAACCTTGAAAGAATTTATTCAAAAAGGCTTTGTGATTGATGACGAGCGATTAAAGCAGGGCACTAATGTCTTTGGCAAAGATTATTTTCGTGAATTATTAGAGCGCGTTCGCTCTATTCGTGCAAGTGAGCGGCGAATTTGGCAACAAATTACAGATATTTTTGCAAGAAGAATTCACCAGATGGGCGTATCCTAAAATCAGATGTTACGATCGCTAAAAATTATCTTTTAGAAAAAGATATAAAACGTTTAGAGCGAGCAGTCTCAGGATATTTTGACTATATTGAAGATTTAATAGAGCGTGAAAACACTTTCACTATGCAGGATTTTGCAAATAGTGTAAATGAATTTTTAGCATTTAGAAAATATAAGATTCTGAATGATAAAGGTAAAATTTCTAAACAGCAGGCAGAAGCACGCGCAGAGACAGAATATGAAGCATTTAATAAAACACAGAAGATTGTTTCTGATTTTGATAAGACGATGAAGGCGCTTGAGAACAAGGATAAGCTGCATGAATAAGATTTAGGAGCTGATTGCGAGGTATTGTTCTGATAGGGGACAATTATAAAAGATAAAATCTATAATGGTGAATAGTTATCAAGAAGTATCAAAAGCAGACTGCAAACACATATCTAATAAAATTAGAGATGGTATTATGCGGTGAATAACAACCCTATTCACCGCATAATATACAGCGATTAATCTTGACTTTGCGGTGATTAACCCCCACAATCACCTTAGATAATGCGGTGATTAATATGTGGATTCACGAAAAGAAAAATTGGACAAACTTCATATGGGATGTGGAAGCCCTTACATCCAAGCTTGCTGACATAAGACATCGCCAAGGACGCTTACTTGGTCGCATGGAGGGATTGGGCTTTGAACTCAAGCGTGAAGCGAGTTTGAGTACGCTCACCAATGATATTGTAAAATCCTCCGCTATTGAAGGTGAAAACCTGAATCCAGAAGAAGTGCGGTCCTCTATTGCTCGCAGACTGGGTATTAAGATCGCTGGGCTTATTCCCAGCAGTCGAGACGAGACTGCCCGCAAACGTACAAGTTCAAGGCTGAGGAGGACGAATGACCGCAGTGTACTCTACGTACATGAGGATCATGAGGACGACGAAAACGCAGAAATTGAAGGTTACGAGCAGTCTCGAAATGTGGAAGGCATCGTTGAGATGACGCTAGATGCTACACAGCAATTTGCAAAACCACTAACCAAAAAGCGTATGTTCAACTGGCATGCAGCTTTGTTTCCAACGGGGCGAAGCGGAATGTATCGAATTACAGTTGCTAGCTGGCGTACTAAGGACACTGATCCTATGCAGGTTGTTTCGGGTCCCCTTGGCAAAGAAAAAGTTCATTTTGAAGCACCCAGTGCAGCCCGCCTAAAAAAGGAAATGCGAGAATTTCTTGCGTGGTTTGACCACGGAGATGACACTGACCCAGTCATTAAAGCAGGCATTGCTCACCTGTGGTTTGTAACCATTCATCCTTTTGAAGACGGTAATGGACGAATTGCAAGAGCCATTGGTGATATGGCACTAGCTCGTGCAGATGGCACACAGAATCGTTTTTACAGCCTCTCATCACAGATAGAGGCAGAACGTAAACAGTACTACGATGAGCTTGAGAAACAACAGCGTGCGACATCCGATATCACAGACTGGCTGTCATGGTTTTTGGATTGCCTCGGTCGAGCCATTAGCAATGCCGAAATAACACTGGGTAATGTTCTATTCAAGGCACAGCTGTGGGATATTATTAACCAAAAGCCAGTCAATGACCGCCAGCGCTTGATTATCAACCGCATGCTTGAAGATAATTTTGCAGGCTTCATGAACACCTCAAAATACGCAAAACTAGCTAAATGCTCTAACGATACAGCACTCAGGGATATTCGAGAATTAAAGGAAAGAGGAATTTTTCTTCAAAATCTTGGTGGTGGACGCAGCACAAGCTACAGATTGCCCAATCTGAATGAACTTCCATAGCTGTATCGCAAATTCACAAAATCCACTTAATTGCTGTTAAAATCAAGAACGATGCTAGTTAACGTCCTTGAAGAAAATAATAACTGCGAGCTTATATTTTCAGTTGAGCTTCCAAATGCTCGATCGAAGAGATATATCAAAAAAATTCTAAAAAAATATGGAGAAAAAATCTTATTAGACGAAGCTACCCTAGAGATGGCTTTGCTTTCTGAATTTAGAGAAGAGTGGATCGAAGAGGCACAGAAAAGATTAGAGTATAATTTCTTGAAAAATTTTTTTTACATGATAGAGAACTTTAAAGTCAAAGGAAAAGGACATCCAATATACTTTGAATGTACTTCTTTTTTTTCCAAGCCCTTATCACCAGAGCATTACAAAGGCTTTGAACTTGAGCTAAAAATCCCCGAAATCAATACGAAGAATTACATTAATATGAGAGTCGATGAGATTTTCTATGATCTAGCCGAGCATCACTTAACTGATGAGAATGTTAAACTACCTAATAAGATAGAAGCCGATATTAAAGTCATAGACAAGGATACAGAAAAAGAAATGAAGGAGCTTTCGGAAAGTTTTTTTGACTTTGTTGAGACTGGAACTTTTTCAGATATCATATTAAAAAAAATTGAGAATTATAAAGCTGGAGACACTTTCGAAGTGGAGTTTAAAGTTAGTGAGACAGAGAAAGATGAATGGCTTCGAGATGAATATCTAGGTCAAACCCTGATTTATAAAATAAAAATCAATGCAGTTTATAGAGAAGTTGTCCCAGAACCACCTTACACAGATACGTTAGCCCAAAAACTTGGCTATGAAAATCTAGAAGGAGTTATAAATAAAGCTAAAGAGAGACAAGCACTCTACGAAGCTGATATTTACGAAGATACATTGTTCGGAGAATACTTAGCGAAGGTCGCAGAAAATTTACAGTTTAAACCTACAGAAAATATGATTTTTGCCACAAAACTTGAATTAGGGATTATAGACCAAGACGGGAACTCTCTTATAGAAGATAGTAGTTGGAACTCTGATGAATACATCATTCGAGAAATCTTCAAAAAAATTCTCGCACCTCAAATCTTCGTTGCTGAAGGTATGTGCATCCATGAAGAGCCTTTAATTCAAATGGCATTACAATACAGCGATAATGATGCGGATAGAGAAGAGATTTCCGAGAAAGTATTTGAACTTGCTCTACAAAAAACTATCAAATGGTTAGAGATTAATATTGAAAAATTAGTTACCGTAAAATTAATTGACTATGCCCCCCTGTTAACCTAAAATAAGCATAAACCTTTATTGAGCACTTCCCAGTAAAGCCCTCCAAGGCAAAGCCAGCACTTCATCATTAATACTGTAAGCTTCCTCACCAGTATATAAAATAAGTCCTTTTTCTATATTAGCCTTGGGATAGGATTCTCTAAAGGCTAAAATGCCTCTTGCATCGTGTTTTGTGAGATTAGACTTAGCCTTAATTTCTATTGGATAGAATTTAGCATCTATTTCCAGTAATAGATCTATCTCGGCACCACCATTAGAACGCCAGTGGTAAAAGGAGGGTGCTATTTTTAATGATTGAGCTAATCTGAAAATCATATTTATGCAAAAAGTTTCAAATAAAGCTCCCCAAAGTGGATGAGCAGCAAGAGCTTCTGCTGAAGAGATTCTCTGCAAGTAGCACAGTAAGCCTGTATCCATAAAGTAACCTTTCGGTTTTTTGGAAACTCGCTTGGTGAGATTATTAGAGTAAGCTATTACTTCACGCCATTGATAACCATAGATTAATATGTCTAGCCACTTAGAAGCCTGTTTGGGAGAAAGACCCAAGTCTCTTCCCAACTGTGATTTATTTATTTCCTGTGCGCTATACGCTGCTATTAAAGAGACGAAGCGTGAGAATAAACTTAGATCACTGATGTCTGCAAACATACGAACGTCCCTTTCTATATAAGTTTGCATATAAGATTTGAAATAATCTGGAATAAATTCTTCTTCAAAGTCTAAAGTAGCAGGAAAGCTGCCCTGCCAGACTGTTTGATATAAAGTTTTATTTAGTTTTAGCGTGCTACTTACTTTATTTTGAAGACTATTCGGGCTTTTTAAATAAGCCTCAAGCCAATGCCTTTCCCCTTGATCAGCTATTTCATAAGCAGTCATACCCTCTAACTCAAGAATACCCACCCTACCAGCAAGGCTTTCAGAGATATTTCGAATGATAGATATATTCTGCGAACCCGTTATAATGTACTGTCCCTTTTGAGGTGACTTATCAACTCTTCTTTTAATCGCTGGGATTAATTCTGGTACATATTGAATTTCATCTAGAATAAGTGGAGCAGGAAAATTATCTAAAAAACGGTCGGGATCTTTTCGTGCCTCAAATAAATCTTGCACTGGATCAAAGGTAATAGATTTTAAATTCTTGAAAACCTTTTCTATTAAAGTTGATTTACCTACTTGCCGAGCCCCTTTCAGCAAGACTATCTTAAAATTCCTGCTTAGCTTTAATAATTTATCTTCAAGATGTCTATGAATATAAGTCATAATTACCTAACAGTTTATCCTTCACGGGGATAAACTGCAAGGTAATTTTTCATTCCTGTCGATGAATAGATATTAATTGATCAGTCAGCACTGATTATTCGTAACCTTAACGCCTCTGAAAAATCGAATTAACTATCATTACTTTAACTATCGAGTCTTTTAATTCAGTATCTGAGATACGATTTGAGTCATTATTTACTGCTGAAACTCTAGCAGCAGCAGAAATAGATTGACCATTACCAAGAAGAAAATCTATATACGGAGAGAGCAAATCCTCTTTTATATAAACGGTGTCACCTTTTTTTAAACTAAGCTCTGCTAAAAAATTCTGAGCATTTTTTCCAGGTTGAAATTGTGCTAAAAAATATTGAACCGAATCTTTACCAGATTTACTTAACACTACATAAACACTGTTTTTTTCTATTTGTTTTGATGACCCTACCAAAACAACGTCTCTGACATCTGCTAAAGCAAAACCTGGAGGAATCTCTTTGCTCTGTGACTGATCTCCAAGATTGATACTGTGCTTAGCATCAATGAATTGTTTTGCTTCGGTTTTGTAATCAAGTATATCTTTATATATTGGATACTTATATGAATCTGGGCTTGAGATTTGATTTTTCTGAGACCCAGTATCTGCAAAACAAGGATTTACAATGATTAATAAAAATATCAATAGAAAGCTTTTTCCAAACATATCTTAAATAATACTGCATTTAAATCCCCAACAGCGTAGAATCATCCACCTGCTCATTCATGCTTTTCCAAATCATCAGCCGTACCAATATATTTACCATCTATATATATCTGTGGCGTAGTCTTGCCGCCAGTAATATTAAACATAGACCTACCCGTAACTTTATTATTAAGTTCTATCTCTTCATAAATAATTTTTTTGTCATCTAGATGCTTCCTCGCTCTACTACAGTGAGGACAACCCGCTCGGGTAAACAAAGTCGCGAAAGGTGGCATCTCTGCTTGAGGATTAATATATTTCAGCATAGTATCAGCATCTGAAACAGCGAGTGGGTCAGCTTCCCCCTCTTCTTCTATAAACATTTTCTCTATCATGCGATTATTTACTAACATAGAGTAACGCCAAGACCTTTGCCCTAAGCCGATCTTTGATTTATCGACTAAAAGCCCCATCGCTGCTGCAAAAGAGCCATTTCCATCTGGAATCATGGTTATATTTTTTATACTTTCATCTTTCGCCCATTCATTCATCACAAATGTGTCATTAACTGAAAAGCAAACAACTTCATCAATACCATTCTCTTTCATCAATGGAGCAAGTTCATTATAACGAGGTAGATGCGTCGAAGAACAAGTCGGCGTAAAAGCTCCAGGCAATGCAAATGCCACCACCATCTTATTCTTAAAAATATTATCGGTGCTAAGCGTCTTCCAATGACCATTCTCCATTATTTCAAATTCAATACTTGGAACTACCTTTCCTTCTCTATTACTAAGCATGAGCTAGCTCCTTGGTTTTAGTGCCTAAAGACTTCACTAATTTATATGTTTTATAACCCCCAGACAGCATTCTCAGTTTATTAAAACCGACAAGCTCTAAAAAACGATACGCAAAGTAAGATTTAGAGCCACTGTGACAGTAGACTACTATCTCCTTGTCTTTATCTAGGTTTTGGTGATTATCCCTTAAATCCTCATAGAGAATGTTAATCGACTTATATCAACACCGTCATTACCAACAATCTGTGCTCCCAAAATTCTAAAATTCTCAGAAGAATATATTAACTTGATAGTGAGCGGCTTAGCCCCATGGTAATACCCCACATGCGAATTAGCGTGAACGATTATACTTCCAGCTTTAATATTTTTAGCCTTAGCCTGCTTTTCACTAATCCCAGTCGTAGCGATAGCTAAGTCAAAGAACTTCAGAATCGCCGTTCCCAAAGTAGCTCTATATTCATTACTGGCACCAAGAATATTATCAGCGATAATATGACCATGCCTGGTAGCAGGTCCAGCTAATGGAATAAAGTCTAACTCTTTAGTAATAAGGTTCTCGACCTCTATACTATCCCCTCCCGCCCAGATATTTTTATCTGAAGTCTGTAAACGTTTATTGACTTTAATTCCACCCTTCTCTCCAAGCTTAAGACCAGCTGCCTTAGCCAGTCCTGAATTAGGTTTAATACCTGTAGCTAAAATTATTATTTCCCCTTCAATCTCTGGAGCATCAGGATAATTTCTTACAGCTAAACGACTCTACCCCTCTCTGGGATAAGCCTCTTAGCATCAGTAATATCCCATACGGCTTTATAGATAATTCTAGAGACCATAGCATAGGCGATCAATACGCCGTTATCCCATCAATCATGGGTAATGGCATGGCTATAGCGAATTTAACAGCCAAAACTATGGTACAGAATTTTCACCTGCATAAAAATAGAGATGGGACCGATAATTCTGCCATGCAGTCTCCTAGCAAAAGTGAAGCTGCTTATGTTAAAACGAAAATTCAGCTAGCTTATTTAGTTCATCAGATTTTAAAATCAATCATGCTTGCAAACAGCTTTACATTTATTTTTTCTATATTTCCGCAGCTTATGAAATTTATTTTATTAAAGAGTCCTTGAAAAATCTCAGATATCAAGACTTGCAAAAAAACTTATGACCTATTAG
>JBMOEX010000071.1:0-11379 GCA_049314535.1 Vampirovibriophyceae bacterium
AATATCAACATAACAGTTTCTAATTCAGATATCTTCTGTGATAAAAATGATTCACTAAAATTGGCAGAACTGTTAAACGCTAAGGTTAAAGAGTTTGACTGGACTTTTCACAATCCCATGCATTTTCCTTGGAGTCAGAAAGAATTCCATGACTGGCTGCTCGAAAGCAGCCAATATGGTACGGAGTAATTTACGAGTATGAGACTAATTAACCATTTTTAGTCATATTGAGAGCCTCTTTGGATGAAGCTTTTGTCATTTCTACTATGGATAAAATCGCTTTATAAGAAGTAACTGCCCTTAACATTTTCACAGACTCAGCTGGTCCATTTACGTTAGAGCTTTCTACATAACCCTGAGCGTTTGCTAGAGGGTGACTAGGTAAGTAAAGCTGTGTGCCTTCGGCTGTATCTACTGCCACAGAGCCTATCATACTGCCAGAGCCAGGATTTTTACTTAATAGCATCGCATTTAAAGGTATTTCTCTACCTTCTGCTAAATGCTCTACCATTTCAGAGAAACTCTGTCCTCTGCCCTTAGCCATTAATATAGGAGTTTTAGCCTTGTAACCAGGCGTATACATATTCGCAACATTCTCTGCTGCATAGCCCATAGCTTCTCTTTCTGTTTTTAGAGAATTGCTTGCTGTATCTAATATCTCGAACATTCCACCCATCTAATTAACCTGCCCTTGCTGCTTGTGTAGCTTCTTCCATGTTTTTGTAAAACTGACCATTAATCCTAGTCAAGAGTACATAAGTCACATGGTTTTTATACATTTTTGACATTTCTTCTTCTAGAATCACTGGTGAACCCTCATTTTTTGTAGTTGCTTTAGCAAGAGTAGCTTTTATATTAGTATTGCCAGCTCTTAAATCATGCATGACTATATCGAAGTCTACATCTCTTGGCTGATAACCCTCTACTCTAGCGTTAGCTATGTTATTTGCGATCAGAGTCTGTCTTTCGCCTGCTGCATTGAGCAAGCCATATAATATATTTTCTTTAGAGCTCTGTAGCATATACACCTTATAAGGTATCTAATTTAAGTTCTGGTTAAGGTATGTGAAATATTTCCGAGTGCTAAAATTATTTAGATGACTACAGAATTTTCTAAGGTAGAAGCTGAACTCACTAGCCAAATTAAGGCGGCTAAATTATCTACTTTATCTTTAATCTCTTTATCAGAGATTCAGAGAAATACTGCTTTAGAATTAATAGAAAGAGAACTTTTAGAGTCGAGTAATTATATATTAGAAGCGAATCAAGAAGATTTAAATTCACCAGATAATGCAGATTTAACTACTGCCCTGAAAGACAGGCTCAGATTAGATCATAAGCGTTTAATCGGTATGGCTCAGGCTATTCGTAAAGTAATTAATATTCCAGATCCGATTTCTAGAGTAATAGAAGGCTGGAGGCATCCTAAAGGTATGAAAATTTCTAAGGTAAGTGTACCCATAGGAGTTATAGGAATTATTTATGAAGCTAGACCTAACGTAACTACAGATGCTATCGCACTTGCGATTAAATCAGCTAATGCCTGTGTGTTAAGAGGTAGTAGACAGACTTGGCATACCAATAATGCGATTATGGATGTCGTTTATAGAGCCTTAAAACAGAGTGATTTTCCTGTCGAAGCTGTTCAGTATTTAAAAGATAAATCTAGAGATAGCGCGAAATTAATGTTAAGAGCTAAAGATGAGATTAATTTAGTAATACCTCGTGGTGGTGAGGCTTTAAAAAAATTCGTTACCGAAAATTCTTTAATACCTGTTCTAGGAGCAGGCGGTGGTAACTGCCATGTTTACATAGATGCCGAGGCTGATATAGATAAGGCTGTAGAAATTATTCTTAACGCTAAGACACAAAGACCTAGTGTCTGTAATGCTTGTGAAAGTATTTTAATTCATGCTGACATCAAGGATGAGGTTCTACCTTTTTTAGTTCAAGAGTTGCTTAAATCTGGTGTGGAGATAGTCGCTGATCAAGATATTTATGTACTTTATCCTTTCACGACTTTAGCTACTGAAGCTGATTGGGGTTTAGAGTATTTAGATCTTAAAGTCTCTATAAAAACTGTAGAGAGCTTAGATGAAGCGATTCAGCATATTAATTTTTATTCTAATAATCACTCCGAAGCTATTATTACTGAAAATATAAATGCTGCTGAAAAATTTACACGTATGGTAAATTCTGCCTGTGTCTATGTTAATGCTAGTACGCGCTTTACTGATGGTGAAGAGTTTGGTTTCGGTGCGGAGATGGGCATCAGTACTAGTATTGGTTACGTTAGAGGTCCTATCGGAGCTAAAGAACTCTGTACCTATAAATATATTATTGAGGGTAATGGTCAAATCCGCTAGGGAAGCGATGATAAGCGTATTATGGAGACTGCTAGCGAAAGTACAAGTTTAAGGCTAGGACTTTTCGGTGGTTCTTTTGATCCTGTTCATTTAGGCCACTTAGAGATAGCACGATCTGCTCAAGAGCTTTTCGGTTTAGATGAAGTTCATTTTATTCTTGCTAATGTCTCGCCGTTTAAATTCCAGGATAAGCTAAAAGATCACGAAAACGCAGAAGTGGAAATTCGGCAGGAATGTAAGCGTGCGGAAATTTTAAAACTAGCTCTAGAAGATTATCATGAGGACGACGAAAACGCAGAAAATTTTAAGCTTAATCTGATGGAACTTAATCGGGAGCCACCTTCTTATACCTATCAGACGGTAGAGGAATTTAAAGTACTTTATCCTACTGCTAAATTATTCTGGATAATGGGTTCAGATAGTTTCTCAGAACTACCTAAGTGGAAAAATGTTAATTACTTAATAGAAAATTTAGAGTTTATAGTTTTTAGACGAAAAGAAATAGGTTTAAATACTGAAAAATTACTCGAATCTGAATTATTTAACCGAGATGAATTTATCGATTTAAAAAAGAAATTAAAAGTAAATTTCATTGAAAATCCTTATATAGACGTATCTTCAACGCTAATTCGTAAAAGTATTTTAAATTCAAATAATCTAAATGCATTAGATGGAAAATTATCAAATCCTTCTAAAGGACTAGTAATCGAAAACTATAGAAAACGATTCAGGGAATAAAGTTTATGCTATGGCTGAAGATCAAGGTACATCTACAGTAGTAACCTCCGGGGCACCGAATATGGTGCTAGTAATTTTCTTTGTCTTTGTGGCAGCGTTTGGAGGCGTAATACTGGCATTTAAATTAGTTCCCAAGATGATTACAGTAAATCAGACTATTGAAGAGCATAGGGAGCCGAATGAAAAGGATCATTTACCGATTCATCCAATTGGCGATTTCGTAGTTAACTTATCTGATCTTTCAGGTAGCCGATTCCTAAAGGTTTCTATTACGGCGAAGCTTTACTCTGAGGATTTCGAAGAATTTTCTAAATTATCTCCTGAAGAGAAACATGGTTATGAGATGAAGATAGAGCATGATTTAGCTCCTTCTATTCCAGCGATTAAAGATATAGTTATAACGACTTTATCAAGGAAAAAAGCTGAAGAGGTTATCGGTTTTGAAAATAAATTAGCTATCAAAACTGAGCTGAAAGAGAATCTGAATCAGGCTTTACATGGTGAATTTAAAATCTATGATATTTATTTCACTGATTTCATAGTGCAATAGGGGAAAGATGAATAAATATAACACTGAAAGTAAAAGGATAATACTAGGACCTCGTCAAAGATCCATTCCTCAGTTACCAAGCTTGGATGACAATATTCCTCGCAAAATAAAAGAATATAACTTTCGTAATCCAGATAAGTTTAATAAAGAGCATCTTAAAGTAATCGGTAATATTCATGAACTTTTCTGTAGAGAAGTTACTCTCTCTCTAAATTCTATGCTCAGAATTAACTGTGAGCTTAATGTCGCAAATGTACAACAGGTTACTTACGGTGATTTTCTTGCGACTATGTCTGAGGATCTTTACACTGGTATCCTTAGCATGCAGCCTTTTCTTACTCAGATAAGTTTTAGTATAGAGAAACATTTAGTGGGCTCAATGTTAGACCGCCTTTTAGGTGGTATGGGTGTATCAAGTATTCGTGATGAGCTTAGCGAAGTTGAGTTCGGTATTACTAAAGATATTTTGAAAAGAATTTTATATCACTTACCAGAAGGCTGGCAGACGGTAGTAAAAAATATTGGTGCGGTAGAGCTGAACTCCCTAGAGACTTCTACTACTAACATTCAAATAGCTCCTATAACAGACATAGTTGCGATAATTACTATTAACGTAGAAATAGGTTCTTACTTAGGTTTAATTACTATCTGCATACCTCACTCAGCTTTAGAAGGATGTATTAATTTACTTAACAGGCAATCTTCCTACAGTACGCATCACGTAGAGACTAGTGATACGAAAGAAATTATTATCAGTAAACTAGCTAGTACTAGTTTACCTATAAGAATAGTATTAGCACGAGGTGAACTTCACTTAAATGACTCTATGCACCTTAAGGTAGGTGACATCGTGAAATTAGATACTAATAATGAAGATAGAGCAGAGATCTGGATAGCGAATCAGCTTAAATTTTTAGGCGTCAGCGGTCAGGTGCAAGGCAAGCTCGCAGTGTGTATTTCAGATCAGTACAACGAAGACAATGTTTAAGCCACAGTAGCAGGACTAGTCCTGTTATGAGCCAAAAAATCCATCTGTCCTCTTAAGGCTTTACCTACAGATTCTATTGGGTGATTCTTTTCATTTTCTCTGATAGCTCTGAAACTAGCTTGGTTAGAGCTATTCTCTAGCATCCAGTCACGAGCGAATCTACCGTCTTGAATATCTTTAAGAACTTCTTTCATCCTAGCTTTTACACCAGCATCAATAACTCTTGGTCCAGAAACATAATCGCCATACTCAGCAGTGTTAGAGATACTATCACGCATCTTCGCTAAACCACCTTCATAGATTAGATCAACAATTAATTTAACCTCATGTAAGCACTCAAAGTAAGCCATTTCTTCAGAGTAACCAGCTTCTACTAATGTCTCAAAGCCTGCTTTAATAAGGGCAGAAAGACCACCACATAATACAGCTTGCTCACCGAAAAGATCTGTCTCTGTCTCTTCTCTAAAATTAGTCTCGAATACTCCAGCACGAGTGCCACCCACACCTTTAGCGTAAGAAAGAGCTAGGTCTTTAGCTTTACCAGAGACATTCTGCTTAATAGCGATTAAAGCAGGTACGCCGAAACCTTGTTCAAAAACTATTCTTACACGGTGACCAGGTCCTTTAGGTGCCACCATAATTATGTCGACGTTCTCTGGAGCGATGATTTGGTTAAAATGTAGCGAAAAACCGTGAG
Organism: Vampirovibriophyceae bacterium; assembly: GCA_049314535.1. Lineage (GTDB taxonomy): Bacteria > Cyanobacteriota > Vampirovibrionia > LMEP-6097 > LMEP-6097 > LMEP-6097. The sequence continues at coordinate 5,340 of JBMOEX010000071.1, forward strand.
CTACCATCAGAGTTTTCCCTTCTGTTAAATGAGGTTTTATCTGAGTGTTATAAACTTCAGCGTGTTTTTCATCAGGTAAAAGAATCATTATTACATCAGATGCCTTCGCAGCTTCTTCTACAGTAAGAACCTTAAGTCCATCTGCTTCAGCCTTCTGCCAGCTCTTAGAACCTTTATATAAACCTACGGTTACGTCACAGCCACTATCTTTAAGATTTAAAGCATGAGCATGTCCTTGAGAACCATAACCGATAATCCCAATCTTCTTTGACTGAATTAGGCTAAGATCCGCATCTACTTCATAATAAACTTTTTTCATTCATGCTTATTCTAGCAAATCAGCTTAATTAAAGTCCATAATCGGACGATTGCCAAACTTCAATTTCTGCGTTTTCGTTTAAATACTAATCAGGTATTGATTTTGAAAATTATTTTTAACCATGCTGTTTACTATCGGTGAAACTTCTGAGATTTCCTGTAGTTCACCAGAATCCTGATCCTGAACGAAAATCGCTTTCGAGAAATTAGTTTTATCTGGATTATAAAAGCTGTAAGGCTTAGCTGCAATGCTAATTCTATCTATGTAATATTCAGGATTCATATCTCTGAGCTTTAATTTCGCAAGAGCATTTTGCTTAAGGCTTTGAAACTCTTCTTCATTATTAAATTGATAGGCTTTAAACAGGTCTCTATCTAGAAATCTTCTAGCTAGATCTTTGAGAATATTATCTTTTTCATGCACCCAATGTTTAATATGATGCCAAATAGTCGTATCATCTATTTCAATAAAATCCTGAATATCTATATTCATTCCTTTACTAAGCCAATTAAATAGATTCTGTTCTAGAAAAGCGATTTTCTTGCTGACGAGCAGTAGTTTGACACGCTCAAAGAGTTTCTTAAACATAACATCACTCGCTAAGCACTTCTTATGCAGGTAAACTTGAAGATACATGGAATATCTAGCGTAAAGGTAATCCTCGACAGCGAGACGCCCTTTACCATTAAAGACAGCTAAGCAGTCATGCTCTTTATTTAAGGTAATGCTGCTGATAACTCTCGCTAAATCAAAGTTTCCATAATTAGTTCCAGTGAAATGACTGTCTCTTAAAAGATAGTCAAAGCGATCAGCATCTATCTGACTGCTTACTATGTTAGATAAAAATTTCACGGGGTGAGTTTTATTTAATACTGATGAAACCTCGTCTGGCAGACTGCTATCAAAGCTTCTCAAGGTTTTATTAATAGCAGTACTACTATCTAAAATAATTCTCTGCGTAAAGTCTTCATGTCTAATCTCCAAGACCTCTTCGCAGCTATGGCTAAAAGGACCATGCCCGACATCATGTAATAAAGCAGAGACTAAAACTAGAGCTTTATATCTTTCTAGGGTTTCTGGACTTAAATCTAGAAGCGAATCAGAAAGCTGCTCAAACATTTTTCTAGCTACATGCATAGTTCCGAGGCTATGCTGAAAGCGTGAACCTTCTGCACCATGATAAGTGAGCCAGCCCGTGCCAAGCTGTCTTATCCAGCGAAGCCTCTGCATTTCTCTAGTATCTATAAGTCTAATAAGCAGATCTTCTACCCTGTCTGCAGAATTTAAAGTGATTTCTTGATGAATAGGATCTCTATAGGTGCGGGACATGATCTCATTTTCTATCATGATGGATTCAGAGTATAAATGCAAATGTTATAGACATATTATTTTTGGGAATATTATTTTTAAGTTCTTAATCATTTCTTAATAATCCTGTGTTATTATAAAAAATCCAACAAAAGAACCAAACTAGATGAATGATTCAATGAAGAATTAGTTCAAAATTTGGGGAAAAGTTAAGAAGAGGTTAAAAACTTTTGTCAAATGTAAGAGAAATATACTTTATATAGACAGAGAGGGAAATAATTAATATATGTCAGGACTAGATAATATAAATAACCTACCAAATCTATCAACGCAGATAGTAGGGGCTGGAGCACCTAGTGCGGCTAAAAAAGTTTCGAGAAATTCAACTCCAGTAGAGAAAGACAAGGGTTCTGAAATTCCAAGAAACGGTGCCACTGTAAATGGTAATGGAATAGATGGGAATGCAGCTGGTCAAGCTTTGCTTGGAATGATGGCTAATGGAATAACACCAACTAGTGGTTTTTTTAAAGGAAAAATACAAGAAAAAGACTCAGTTAAGGGTGAAGCGACTATAGAAACTCATGCGGCAGCTCTTCCTCTAGGTAGTCCAGAAGCTAAGGGACAATTTCAACAAACAGTAAATCTTGCTAGTCGAGGTGATGTGTCAGGAGAAAGAACTCCTTACTCTGAAATATTATTAGGAAGAGATGTGCCAGGTGCTGAGATCATAAAGCAAGCTTTAATATTAGATGCTAAGGCTCATGGTATACCAATCGGTATAGATACAAAAGAAGCTACTAAACGTTTGGTTCAGTTGTTTCATGCTCAGCCAGACAAAATTTTTTAAAACTTAATTACTCAAAGCATACCAATGCGTAAATGAAGGCCCCAAAAACGCAAAAAATGAAGTTCTACAACGCCCTCTGATATAATATTTCCGCAACGGGAATAATATTACCCGTTACAGAAATAATGAAGTTTGAAGAATTTCACCGCTTAAATTTTAAAAATCGCATTTTCACCATGCAGAGTATGGAGTTACTTGGTTATGATCGGGAAACTTTACGCAGGCAGATCCAGAACTGGATCAAGCAGGGTTATGTTATACAGTTAAAGAAAAGCTTATACGCTTATTTAGGCTTAGAGAAAAATAAACTATTTTCAAATTTTTATGTAGCCTCGTTACTTTATGGTGATAATTCATATATCAGTTTAGAATCTGCGATGAGTTTTTATGAATTAATTCCTGAAAGGGTTTTCCAAGTTAGTTTAGTGAGTACCAGTAAAACAAAAACTTTTATAAACGATCTGACTAGCTTTAATTACAAACACATTAAGCCTAATTTGTTTGATTATTTTATTAATCAAATAGATGAATTTGGTGCTGTTTATAAAATCGCTTATCCTGAAAAAGCTCTTCTAGATTACATTTACTTTAAAGTGAAAGCGAATCAAAATATTAATGAAGATTTTTTTGAAGAAAATTTAAGATTACAGAATATAGAAATTCTGAAAATAGCACGCTTAAAAGAATTAGAAGAGCTATTCAAGATGAAAAAAATCTCTCAAGCTGTGGCAGTTTTAGAAAGGATTTTAAAAAATGCTTAGCCTTTTAAAAAATCAAATACAAAAATATTCTACTGATGAAGAGAAATTTAATTATCTAAGAGAGCTTATTCAAATTCAAACCTTGAAAATAATAGATCAGCAGGGTTTTTCAAAGGATATTGCTTTTGTTGGAGGAACAGCTTTAAGAATTCTATACGATTTAAATCGTTTTTCGGAAGATTTAGATTTTAGCTTAATTAATACAGAAAATTTTGATTTTAAAAATATGCTTGATCAGCTCTGTAAGCGCTTCTTGCTGCTAAATATTAATCTGAAAATAAATTCAAAGACTAAAAATAATGTTTACATAGCTCAACTAAAATTTGAAAAGCTTCTCTATGAGCTAGGTTTGAGTTCTTTAGCTGAACAGAAATTATATATAAAACTAGAATTAGATATAAATCCGCCAGAGGGAGCAGATTTGGAATACACTATGCAAGAAGGTTTCTTCGGTATTAGACATTATGATCTATCAAGTTTATATGCTGGTAAGCTTCATGCCATTTTGCACCGTAAATATACGAAGGGTAGAGATTACTATGATTTAATGTGGTACTTAACCAAGAAGGTTAAACCTAATTTAGTTTTACTAAATAATGCTATCACCCAAAGTACAGGCAAGAAATCTAAGCTAGATATGACAGATATTAAAACCTCTTTAATAAAGCGTCTTCAAGAAACTAATTTCAAGGAAGTACATTCTGATTTAGAAAATTTTGTGCAGGACCCACTGGAGCTAATGGCTTTAAACCAGGATAATTTTTTAACTCTTCTATGCTAAAATCCTTCGCTAGTGATAATTATTCTAGGAACTGTTTATAAGCCAGACGAAATCAGGGTTTTAGCTAATTTAGCGCATGAACATGGCATGCTGTTACATTTAGATGGTGCAAGATTAGCAAATGCTGCTAGTTAGATGGATGTGTTCATTTGATACCTGTGAAACGGATATAGAAGGTTTTGTTCAGGATATCTTGCTATAGCTCTTTGATAAGCTAAAGATCTATCTTCTCTAGAAATCAGGGACAGATGAAAATCTTAGACTGCTTGAGGGTTCTGAAACATAGCTTGGAGCCTCGTCTTCGCATCTGCTAAAGAATCGGTGACCTGTGAAGGATCAGCTACAATGATTCGCCTAGCCTCAATCCCTGGATGCCCCAATTTTTCTAATTCGTTATTGATTGCATTGAATAGTAAGGAGCCATCTCGATCAACGGCATCTCTAAGGGCAGTAATAAAAGAACCACTTAGATTTAACAATGAAACTGGTTTTGAGTTGCCCTCCTTCTGCAAAGTTATTGCTTTAGCAATAGCTTTACCGCTATTAATTATGGCGAACTGTAAAATGCCTGTTGCAAGTCTGTCAGCTTTTTTTGCAGCCTGAATGATTTTCTCACTTGTCCAGTTCTCTGGATTTTTGATTTTACTATCATTAAGATCGCGGATCTTCAAATCAGAGTCAATGCCATACATCGTTAGAGCTTTATTCAAAAATGTTAACTGCAGCGATTCGCTATCCTTGTAGTCTGCATCGTAAGCATATCGATTATATAAATTATCTAGTAGCGCAGGCAAAATCTCACTACTAGCATGGAAGCCTATCTTTTTCTCTTGCTCTTTGTTGCGCCCTAATTTGCTCTCTGCCGGGATATTTCTAAAGGGGTATGTACTCGGGAATGACATTTCTGCCTCACTCAAAGATTCACGAAGAGGGATAGGAACTAAAGAGTCTTCTCTACCTATATTAAACGCTGCACCTGCAAATTTATCATCTAGGATATATTCATGAACAGTGTCTCCATCCTTTAATTGCAAGGAGTGTTTCTGTGCAAATACAGCGTCTTCACGAGCTTCTTGTCTTAAACATTCAGGTGTTTCTGCCTCTACCTTAAACCTAAGACGAGGAGCCTTACTCTTATCAACCTGTTTATTCATCCAGTCTTCAAACTTAAGCTCTTGACCAGCTCTGGTCCCGAACATTGTTATTGCTGCTGGATCTATTTTCACAGTTTGGTCATCAAGTACTTTGCCTGCCTCAAAAGATAAAGCCACAGGAACATCTATGGGGGGAACAGAGATATCCCTGCCATACCTGCGCGTGGCTTCTTGCTGAGTTTTCTGTATGGCATCTAAAACTGTTTTTGTAGGATAAGCACTGCCAGGGTTAGGATACTTGGATTTGATTGGCTCCCCAACATTATGAATGAGCCCATTTAGCCACTCACAGACTTGGACCTCAGCAGACTTAAGCCCGATCCTTGCAGCTATACACAGAGGTGCTGCTTGTGTCGTATTTGATGTAGCACTAGAAGTTATCATGGATAAACGCACCTTTTTAAACTACTTGTTATTTTAAATCCCCAGATTCATAAATGTCAAGACTTTTTTATTTCAGTTCCACTAGTTCGACTAAATCAATAACTCCAAAAGATAAATTAATCAAAAACTTCTGCGGAGTAAACAAACACCCACCACTGGCAGCACCGTCATCAGCAGATAATTTAAAACATGAGCCTGATCTATAAAAGTTATAGACAGTAAATGGCCGAGGCTTAAAGCGAAACACAAGCTTGGGTGAGATATCGCTGCGAAAGGTAAAAGGGAAATTAAATACCAAGAATGAAATTTAGGGCTAATTATTAAAAGTAAAACAGCGTAAACTAAGCTTAGGCTTTTAAGAAAATCTAAATCAAGGGACTGCTTGCAAAAGAGTTTAAAAAATATATAAGCATAAAATAAGGCATATGCTGCAAGTGAGATTAAAACAGCAGACTTAGGTAAATCTGTTTTAGTGATTAATTTAAA
>JBMOEX010000072.1:0-11258 GCA_049314535.1 Vampirovibriophyceae bacterium
CTGATATTGCACGCATTAAAACGTTAGGCTTATTTTCGTCAGTTGAAGAGAGGAGTTTTAAAAAATCGCTACTGCCTAGGCTTCCTTCTGTAATTTTAAGTATCAGTTCTAGTGCTTCTTTATTACTTGCTATTGCTATGGTTAAAGCATTATTACCTCCTTTATCAGCCTGAGAGAGGAGTTCGGCAAGATTCCATTTATTTAATTTTTCTTTTGCAACTGCAAGTATGCATGCAACGATTTTGTCATCATGACCTGATATTGCACGCATTAAAACGTTAGGCTTATTTTCGTCAGTTGAAGAGAGGAGTTTTAAAAAATCGCTACTGCCTAGGCTTCCTTCTGTAATTTTAAGTATCAGTTCTAGTGCTTCTTTATTACTTGCTATTGCTATGGTTAAAGCATTGTTACCTTCTGTGTCAGCCCGAGAGAGGAATTTGACAAGATCCCTTTTACTTAATTTTCCTTTTGCAATTGCAAGTATGCGTTCAGCCATTTCGTCATCATGACCTGATATTGCACGCATTAAAACGTTACGCTCATTTTCATCAGCCTGAGAGAGGAGTTTTAAAAAACCGCTACAGTCTAGTTTTTTTTCTGCAATTTTAAGTATCAGTTTTACTGATTCATTTTTGCCACCCATGGCAATAAGACGCGATTCCTCCCTTGTTAAAAGTTCCATTAGAAATTGCTTTTGCAAGAAGTCATAAAGAGCAGGGAAGTCTAAAGAATAGCCTTTATTATCTTTTTTAATTTGTATATTCTCGACTAAAAAATTTGCGAGATCTAGATTTTTAGCAGCATATTCTTTTTGAATTTCAGCTTGAATACCTGCTACAGACTGAGTTTCGTGGAATTTAACTATATCATCTATTTGACTAATTAGAGTAGGGTGTGGAACTGGACAATCTTTAGGTACTCTTAATCCTAAATCAGTCACTGAGTTAAATATCCAGTGTCTTGTTCTATTGCTTAGATTAACTGAATCACCATTTTTATCATTGAGGTAATCAAACCATTCTTCTAATGTAGCTTTCAGCTCAGCTCTCTGTTCTTTATGATAAAGCGCTGGCGGTAACAAACTTTCTAGATATTTATCTTTGCTATATTCATCTTGATTTTCTGTAAAATATTGTGGGGCATGTTCTAGGATAAAGAGACTAGCGATCTGCTTTTTCTTTTCCTGATTTTGATTAGTTTTTAATAATCCTATCCAGTCTAAAGTATTAGGCTTTGCTTCGCTTGGTATTTCACCTCTAATTAAATGAGTGAGATATCCTAGTAATGAATCTGGGTTAATCTGTACATCATTTTCAACTGCATTGATTAAGTTTACAGCTAAGTCGGATACTCGATTTTGAATTTTCGGTGGTAAAGTTAAAGTTAGCGGATTATTTTGAATAACCATTCTCTTAAAAAGTCTGCTGAATTAGATTTTTTATATCCTGCATTAAGATTAATCAAGAAAGTGGCTAGAAATTTCCTTATTCTTCATCGAATCCTTAAATTAATAATTTCAAGCCTCTCCAATTATCTAATTTTATACAGCTAACTAAATAAAATTAGATAATTTCATCAACTATAATATATTTTTATAGATATATTTAACCATTTGGGTATAATATTTTAGATATATGGTAGATAGAAAATTCCTTAGTGACCTTATATATAATGCCTGCACCTCTAAAAAGGTTACTCTATTATTCGGAGCTAGACAGGTAGGTAAAAGCACATTATTAAAACAGTTTTTAAACGAACAGGAGAAAAAAAAGAAAACCTATAAACTTATAAATGCTGATAACTATTACGATAGAGCATATTTTAATAATACCGATAAAATAACTTTAATTAATGAACTGAGCCAATACGACTATCTCGCTATCGATGAAGCTCAGAAATTGGAAGAGATGGATCTCTTTATAAAAAACTTCGCCGATTACGTGAAAACAGAAAGTCGCCTAATTCTGACTAGATCATCTAATATAGAGATCAAAAATCAGATTAAAGAATCTAATGCTGGTAGAAAGCGAGAGATAGAAATATATCCACCAGCTATATTTGAAATATATAAAGATGAAAAAACAGCAAAGACCAATCTTGAAGACCGTTTAATCTTTGGCTCTTACCCTAAAATATCTTTAAGTGATAAGCCTTTACATAGAGATGAGAGAATCGATTTACTCAGAAGCATAGTTAATGATTACCTTTTTAAAGATATTTTCACTTTAGACGGTCTGAAAAATGCAAGTAAGATAGAACACCTCGCGATGCTAGTGGCTTACAGAGCAGGACAGATATTAAATCTAAATGATTTAGCAAATGAATTACAGCTTAATCGAGCTACTGTAGAGAAATATTTAGAATTAATGGAGAAATCATTTCTAGTGTTTAAGCTAGATAGCTTCTCTAAAGAGGCTGCGACTTCACTTAAAAAACAGAATCCGAGCAACGCCATTAAAAAACAAAAAAAATATTATTTTTACGATAATGGAATTAGGAATGCTTTAATCAATGACTTTTCTGGATTAGCTTTCAGAAGTGATATCGGGGCTTTATGGGAGAATTTTATAATCGCAGAGAAAAGAAAACTAAATAAATATATTCATAGTAACTCTCTTAAAACATATTTCTGGCGAGTGAAAGCGAATCTAGGAGATCAGGAAATAGACCTAATCGAAGAACTCGGCGACGGTAAATTAAATCATCTCTATGCTTATGAGCTTAAATACAGTAAAGAAGAAACTAAGATTAAAATCCCCAGCCAATGGGAGAAAGACTTTCCTCTAGCGAATTTCAATGTTATTAATCGCAGTAATTTTTATGAGTTTTTAAAAATTACTCCGCTCCTATAGCAAGAGCTCCAGGAGCTAATTCTGGAGGACGTCCTCTAGCACCTCTTGGCGCTGCTCGCCCACCACATGAACCACCAAAACTCAGCGAAGAAGCAGAGACTAAACTAACAAGCTTAGCTAAAGATGCTTTAGGTATAAAACCGCCAACTTACCGTCCACACGGACCACAAAAACCCGATGGCGATAATGATTTTGATGGTAGCCCTGTTTTAGTAGATCAAACTGCTTAAGTCTTAAAATATTTTTAAAATAAAGTACCGCATGAGGTATGGCGGTTTTACCCCCGATAAATCGGTAAAATAAACTTAAAAGCACTACCCTGCCCAAGCTCACTCTCACACCAGATCTTCCCACCATGAGCTTCGATAATCTGCTTAGAGATCCATAAACCAAGTCCAGTACCACCGATTTTACGTGTATCACTATTATCTACTCGCATAAAACGCTCAAAAATCTGCCCTATATGCTCTTTAGGAATACCCATTCCGTTATCACTAATGGATACAGAAATTTCATCAAAAAAATTCTCTGGACTCGCTGCCGTAACTATATCTATTTTACAATTAATCACTTTTCTATCTGGCTTAGAAAGCTCTATCGGTGAATACTTTATGGCATTCGAGAATAAATTATGAAATACCCTCTCAACAGCGACAACATCACAGAGTATATAGGGCATATCAGAATTCACAGACCATCTGACAGAATAGGGTTTATGCAGATCCTGAATCTCATCCCATGCTTTTCTTGCAAGAGTCGATATCTCAACTGCCTCGAAATCACTTAGAAATAATTCATCATTTGATTCTAAGCGTGATAAATCGAGGAAGTCATCTATTAGACCAGCAAGTTTTTTAGAAGCCTGATAGATTTCTTCTAAATATTTTTTTGTCAGCTCGGGGCTGTACGAAGCATTTAATAAGAGTTCACTAAAACCTAATATCGCAGACATCGGAGTCCTTAATTCGTGCGAGACGGTGCCTAATATCTGGGTCTTATTTTCGTTAAGTTGAACTAACCTTTCGTTATTCAATTGAATATTCTCTAAAGCTGATAGTAAAGAAATCTGATCTAATATAGCGCTCGTCATTCTATTTAAAAGCTCTAAATCCTTCTCAGGGAAAGTGTCAGTGGACTGCTCCTCATTTTCAGCTTCTGCGTTTTTAGCTAAATTACTAGCTGATTTAGTTCGGCTAAAAACAGTGAAAGCAGAACTAATGTGGCCTTCTGTTTCTTTATGTATGTAATAAATCTTTTTAAATTCACTAGTGTCAGATTCAGTAATGGAAAATTTAGCTGCTTTTTTATCATCTTTCAGTGAATAATATATTTTCCCTTCGTAACCAGAAAGATAGAAATAAGCGAAGTCAGCATTTTGAGAAGAAAATTTCTCTACTAATAATTTACAGGTCTTATTTGCAAGTTCTACAAAATTTTTAACATTTAAGATATCAATAAATTCAATTAAATTTTTGGCATCATTATTAGGCATTGCACTAGCTTTTGTATCTCAGTAGGGCTTGAAAAATACGATATTTAGTCTTTTTCGATGAATCCTTAAGTTGCGGGCTTAACAGCAATATCATACAATTAAATACGATTATGGATTGGAATCTAGTATCTAAAATTCTGCTACCTGAATTTATTGTTCTTGGTGCAGTGCTTATAACCATTTTACTAAGTCTTATAGACAAGACTAAAAAATATACTGGACTAGTAGCGACCTTCGCGCTACTTCTAGCAGCTTTGGTGGCAGCGATTAGCACTCAAGGCGAGGAAGTTACTAAGATCCTAAACTCCGCTTTTATTTCAGACTCACTTTCTAGATACTTAAGGGTTCTTATATACGGCATAGCTGCTCTTATCGCCTTAGCTGCGACTAAATATATAGAAAAATTTGAAAGCCCAGCCGAGTATTTCTCTATATTCTTAACTGCGACACTAGGAGCTGGTTTTCTTGCTGGCGTAAATGATTTTCTCACTTTATTTATAGGGCTTGAAACACTTGGACTAAGCGCTATTCTCTTAGTTTCCTACTCTAGAAAACTTCAAAAATCTAATGAATCTGCGATTAAATATCTTTTAACGGCAGCAGTAGCTACAGGTATGTTGCTGTTTGCAATTTCCCTACTTTATGGGATAACAGCTTCTACTAATTTCGCTCAAGTAGCTAGTAGAATAGTACAGTTAGAATCTATTTCTCTACTTTCAGTACCTTTAAAAATATTAATCTCAGCTCTATTGGTAGGGGCAATAGCCTTTAAACTAGCAGCAGCTCCTTTTCACAACTGGACTCCAGATGTTTATTACGGCGCACCGACCTCTAGCACTCTTTTCTTATCAGTCATTTCTAAAATAGCTGGTTTTGCGGTGGCGATAAGAGTCTTCGGAACAGTATTTCATAATGAATTCCTTTTACCAATGCTTTCTATCATCGCGGTGCTTTCTATCATCGTCGGTAATTATGTAGGTATCATTCAGATCATCAGCAGAGGTTCAGTTAAAAAACTTTTAGCCTATTCTTCTATAGCTCAGTCTGGTTATTTATTAGTCGCTCTTGCTTGCCTGAGATTAGAGAGCGTTGGTTCTTTACTGTTATACATCACTATCTATGCGATCATGAACACCTGTGCTTTCGCTTGCGTAATATATTTTGAGCAAGAAACAGGTAGTGACAGTGTGTTTGACTTTGCTGGCTGGATTCATAAAAAACCTATGCTTACTATTATTTTCTCTATCGCTCTCTTTAACCTAGCGGGCTTACCATTTATTCCAGCTGGTTTTATCGCTAAATTCTTCCTCTTCTCCACATCATTCAGCTCTGGACTGATTTATGCACCATATTTAGTTATTATCGCTTTAATCGGTTCGATCATAGCTCTTTTCTACTACATATACTTAGCTAAATTAATGATAGTAGATGAACCTTCCTTCGCTTTAAAGCAGTTAGAGACTGTAGAACTAGTCGCTGTAACAGAAGAGGGGGCAAGTAAATCTACATACTCTTATGATCCAGCAAGGCTTACCGCGATGCTATCGGTAGGTGTATTAATTATAGTAAGTATTTTTGGAATGGATTACCTTCAAGGTGTCTCAGAGATGGCTATCTATAAGATAGGTGTTTAAGAAAATGGACGATAAAAAACTTAAGCTCTTAGAAAAAGACCTAACAGATTCAGATTTAGAATTTTACTTAAAACAGGAACTTGTTGCCGTAGACTGCGAGATGATGGGTCTAAATGTTTATCGTGACAGGCTGTGCCTAGTGCAGATCTCCGATGATGATCGTAATGTAAGATTAGTTAAAATTGAGCAAGGGCAAGATTCAGCACCTAATTTACAGAAACTATTTGAAAATGAAAATGTACTTAAACTCTTTCACTTTGCTAGAACTGATGTGGCTTGGTTAAAATTCTGGCTGAATATTAGAGTTAAAAATTACTTTTGCACGAAGATAGCTAGTAAAATCGCTAGAACTTATACAGATAAACACGGCTTAAAAGATCTCTGTAAAGAGGTTATCGGAAAAGATATTAGTAAAGCTCAGCAAAGCAGCGACTGGGGCGGTTCTTACCTAAATAAAGATCAGCTTAATTACGCTGCAAATGATGTTTATTTTCTGCCTGAAATTTACAGGACTCTGCGTACTATGCTAGTCAGAGAAGGGCGCTTAGAGTTAGCAGAAAAAGCGATTAAATGCATAGACACTATGACTGAGCTTGATAATCTTGGTTATCTCAGTGTTCTAGAACATTAATAGAGACCGCTACACAACTCCATTTTCTGCGTTTTCGTCGTCCTCATGATCCTCATGTACGTTAAGTACACTGCGGTCATTCGTCCTCCTCAGCCTTGAAACTGCGCGTTGTGCAGCGGTCTGACCCGTTTTCGTCAAGCATTAATCTCATTAACACCTTCCCTGCTGGTGCGAGCTTCTCTAAGTCTTCCATCCCAGCCCAAAAGATATCATCTATCTCTGCCGCTGCCTGTATTTCACCCAAATAATCAAAGCTAAAGCAATTCATTATCACTATTCTAGGCTCTTGGAAACCGTAGGCTTCTGCCTCAAAACGAGTAAAAAGCTTTATAGATGAAGGTATAATATCTATCGTTATTTCTTCTTTACATTCTCTGATTAAAGCTTCTTCTAGGCTCTCACCTGAATTTATCTTGCCACCTGGAAGATAGTAGTGTTCACGTCCGCGTGAACGGCACATTAGGACTTTATTTCCTTGCTGAATTATCCCAGCAACTACTTCAAATTTAATCATAAATGACTGCCTTGTATGGACTTTTCAAATTGCTATACTTAAGTTTTGCATAATGAACCTTACAAAATCAAATATCGAAAAAGATCAAATCGATTTTCCTGCTTTAAAAAATATAGTCTCACGCTTTAAACAAGCTCGCATACTGGTCATCGGTGATTTAATCGTCGATGAATATCTTAGAGGGACTCCTGAAAGAATCTCTAGAGAAGCCCCTGTCATTATTCTTCAATATATTAATTCTCGCTTTACACTAGGAGGCTCTGCCAATGCCGCAAATAACCTTGCTAGCCTTTCTGCTAAAACTAGTTTAATGGGTGTAGTCGGGGAAGATAGAACAGCAGAACGCTTAAGAGATATATGCAAAGAAAGAGATATAGAACTTTATTACTGCATAGACCCTAGCCGCCCTACCACGCTTAAAACTAGAGTCATCTCCAGTTCTAGCTCTGATCCAGACACAGGAACAGTCTTAAAACAACAAATATTAAGAATAGATCATCAAATCAAAGATAAGCTAAATGACGAACTCAGTAAAAAGCTTTTAGAGTCATTTAAAGATACTATTCAAGACTATGATTTAATTTTACTCTCGGATTATGGCAGTGGCGTACTTCATGAGGAGAATGTAAAAGAAATTATGGATTTAGCGAAATATCATCAAAAAAAAGTCGTAGTCGACAGTAATGGTAAGTTCTCTAAATATGCTGGTGCCTACTGCCTTACCCCTAACCAGCCAGATGTAGAGGCTACCCTGGGGTGGAAAATTAAAACAGAAGAAGATCTATTTAAGGCTGGCATAGAGTTATTAAATCTAATCGGCACAGAGCAAATGCTTATTACTAGAGGTGCTAAGGGCATGGTTTTATTTACTAAATCAGAGGATGGTATCAAAGCTGATCTAATCCCTGCTTTTAACGTAAGTGAAGTTTTTGATGTGAGTGGTGCTGGGGATACCGTTTCAGCCTGCTTTTCACTAGCTCTAGCCGTCGGTGCTACTAATTTAGAGGCTACTCTTTTAGGAAATATCGCAGCTAGTATAGTCGTGAGAAAATATGGCACTGCGACGACGAATGTAGATGAACTCTTACACGAGTTAGATTTTAAGGAAAAAGCTATTTCTGTTTAATGATAAAATTATCCATTCTCACCTATGAAAAAAAAGGCTCTAATTTCTGTTTTCGATAAATCTAAGTTAGAAGAACTATTAGAAGTTCTTGATACTGAATATGATTTTATCAGTAGCTCTGGCACAGCGGCTTTCATTAAAAATGCTGGTTATAAAGTAACTGAGGTTCAGGATCTCAGTAATTTTCCAGAGATACTTTCAGGCAGAGTGAAAACTCTACATCCGAAAATTTTCGGAGCCATTCTTTATGACAGAAATAATCACCAGCATTTAGAAGAAATAGAAAAAGAGAATATAGTATCTATAGACCTTGTTATCGTTAATCTTTATCCTTTCGCAGAAGTGACTAAAAACCTTTCATTGAGTGACACTGACTTAAATGGGACTGTAGCCAAACGAACAAGTTCAAGGCTGAGGAGGACGAATGACCGCAGTGTGCGGGTAATTTCTAGCGATGCCGAGGATGCGAGCCATGTAAGTGGCTCATATCCGAGCAAGCAGAAATACAAGCTTGATTTATCAAGCTTACATGAGGATCATGAGGACGACGAAAACGCAGAAATTGGAATTTCGCTACAGTCCCTAGATATAGCTATAGAGAATATAGATATAGGTGGACCTAGCCTTTTAAGAGCTGCTTCTAAAAATTTCAGACACGTTATCACACTGTCTAATCCTGATCAATACGATGCTTTTGCTGAGAGATATAAAAGTAAATCTCTAGATCTAAATTATAGAAAACAGCTAGCTGCTGAGACTTTCAGAATGACTAGCGCCTATGATGCTGTAATAGAAAGATTTCTAGCTCAAGCCAATGCTGATTCATTTAAAACTACTGCCGAAACCAACTTAGCAGATGAAAATTTACTTCCTGAAAAACTTACTTTAAATTTAGAAAGAGTTAAAACCCTAAGCTATGGTGAAAACCCTCATCAGCAGGCTGGTCTTTATGTAGAATCTAATTCAAAATATAGAGGGCTTGCTGATGCAAATAAATTACATGGGAAGGATTTGAGTTTTAATAATTTACTTGATCTTTCCGCTGCCTATAATATCGTCCAGGAGTATGGTCCAGAGATTCCTTGTGCAGTTATCGTTAAACACAATAATCCCTGTGGCGTAGCAATAGCTCCTAATATTACTTTAGCCTTTATAGAAGCCCTTGCAGCGGACTCTGTAAGTGCATTTGGTGGAGTAGTAGCTCTAAATAATCCAGTAGACATCGCTTTAGCGAATGAGTTAAGTCAGATTTTCCTCGAAGCAGTTATAGCACCAAGCTTCACCCCTGAAGCGTTTGCGATACTTACTCAAAAAAAGAACATCAGATTAATAGAGCATCCTAATTTTAAAAATTCTCAGAATCTTTTAGATATTAAAAAAATTGATGGTGGTTTCCTTATACAAACTGCTAATCATCAGCTTATAGACCAGACTTTATTAAAAACTGTTACGAAGACCACTATAGACGAAAGCCTGTGGGTGGATCTCATACTAGCTTTAAAAGTAGTGAAGCACGTGAAATCTAATGCGATAGTAACTACTCAAGGCGGTAGAACACTTGGAATCGGTGTTGGCCAGACGAATAGAGTGAAGTCAGTAGAAGATGCTCTGCGTAATTTTGATTTAGATACTAGAGGAGCAGTTATGGCTTCTGATGGTTTCTTTCCATTTGCTGATAATATACACCTCGCTGCCCAAAATCATATAGCTGCGATTATTCAACCAGGTGGTTCTATTCGTGATGAAGAAGTTATTAAAGCCTGTGATGAATTAGGGATTGCTATGGCGTTCACGTATATAAGACACTTTAAGCATTAAGGGTGTGTAGCGAAACTCCAATTTCTGCGTTTTCGCCCGCCTTATGACCCTGTTTTAAACTTTAAAAACTCTCTAATAAATTCGTCTAAAATTTCTGTACCATTGATTACAGCATCAACATCACGGGTCTCATACTTAGTTCTATGATCCTTAACCCTGCCTTCGTCAAAGACATAAGAACGAATAGCATTTCCCCAAGAAGCATTTAAAACTTCTCCCTTAAGCTCAGCGAGCTTCTTCTGTTCTTCCTCTTCCTGTAAGGCAAGCAGCTTAGATTTAATCTGCTCTATCGCTCTATCTTTATTCTGAGCCTGACTCCGTTCTTGAGTGCATTTCACAGCAAAGCCAGTAGGTATATGCCTTACCCTAACAGCTGTCTCGACTTTATTTACATTCTGCCCGCCCGCTCCACCAGAGCGCATAGTCGTGATCTCTAAATCAGATTCTTTAAAACCTTTTAATTCAGTAGAACTATCTATTAAAGGGCAAACTTCTACCCCCGCAAAACTGGTCTGCCTGCTGTCAGCAGAAGATTTAAATGGAGATTTACGCACTAACCTGTGAACACCCTTCTCCGCTGAAAGATAACCATAGGCATAAGGACCAGAAATTTTTAAAGATGCTGATTTAATTCCAGCTTCCTCGCCATCAGATTTATCTAAAAGCTCTACTGTAAAGCCTTTTGTTATCTCAGCCCAACGTGTATACATTCTTAAAAGAATTTCCGCCCAATCCTGAGCATCAGTACCACCAGCTCCAGCATTGATATTTATAATCGCAGATGATTTATCATAATCCCCAGACATCATCAAGAGAAACTCATAGTCCTCTAATTCTGTTAATAATTTAAAATATTCTTCACGAATTAATTCATCTATATCTTGTTTTTCGAGCTCTTCCTCTGTCTCAGCTAGCATCTCCTGCATAGCTAAAAAATCCTCTAAACGCCTTGCCCATGAATCTATTTTATCTATCTGCTCTTTTTTAAAACTAATCTCTTTGGATATAGCTTGAGCCTCGCTGACATCGTTCCAGAAGCCCTCGACTAAAGTCTTTCCCTCTAAAATCTTTAATTCTTCTTTGAGCTCGTTAAGGTCAAAGACACTCCTTGATTGAATTATATTTACTAGAAATTATCTCGGAATCTATAGCTGTTTGAAGATCTTCTGGCATAGAGGGCTTATTTTAGCA
>JBMOEX010000073.1:0-11215 GCA_049314535.1 Vampirovibriophyceae bacterium
CCATCTATTTCGTAGCTGCTTGCATAAATTGCTTTACAGCACCATTAATCAAGGCTTCTGCTCCGCCTGAGCCATGCGTCAGCTCCCCATTTTTTAGTAGAGACTGAAAAGCACTAACTATATTATTTACCGTCCTATCAGCAGGTGTCTCTAGAATTGAGTTTAATTTAGGCGTAAAGTAAGAAGAAAATTTACTAGGACTAATATCTAAAGTAAATTTAGCAGGGGCGAATTCAATATCAGCTTGATTAGCCTTAGAAGCAGATACATTTTTTTGATCGATTAAGGCTTCTGTAAACTCAATTCTCAGCTTATCTTCAGTTAAAGAGCTGTGCAGGTCTACCTTTTCATGAATTATTTTATGGTGAAATATTTTATCTGCTAGTTGAACTGCTGATTTAGCAGAGTAAACATCTTTCGCTATGCCGTTTTCCTTATTATAGAAAGTATTTATAAGAGAGAAAATATTAGTACTTTTATGACCTATAACAGAATTAATAAAAGCTTTATCCTTAGACATTAAATCAGCATAAGCTTCTACTATCGAATAAGCCTGTCCTAGATTAGGGTCATGCTTACCCTTCATAATCTCATGCTTAATCGTTAAAAGCTCTTTTAATAGATCTGGAGTGATCTTCACATTAGTAGTCGAGATTTTTTCCATATCGCTCATCGCAGACCAGTTTTGGTCAGATATTCCTAGACCTTTTCTCTGTATACGCTCTTTAATTGCCGCATGTAGAAGACGTGGTTTAATATCTAAAGCTATGGCATTGAGTTCACGCCCATTATAGGAACTGTTTAAAGGTTTTAAAATATTTTCATGAATAAAGTCTGCAAGTAAGACCTTATCTAAATCAAAGATTTTAGATGGGCTTATTTTAAAAGCCTGCCAGTCAATAGCATCATAGTGAGCATGTAACATCTTCCCTGTAAAAATTTTCGCCTGTACTTTTGCAGAAGGCTCATCTACAGAAACATGGTTCGCATTCAACCTACTTTCAAATGGCTTCCATACAGCTTCCTCTTCTTCTGTAGGCTTTTTTGGATCCTGAACTATTATACTCTTTAACTGTTCCACCATCTGCTTAAGAGAAGTATTACTAGTAAGTAAAATATTCTGATTTTCAAAAATATCATTTAGACGCAAAATTACATTCTTCAATTTATATTTATCAGCTCCCTGAAGATCTTTCAGAACGAATACTTTATCAAATTCATCTACCACAAAGAAAAGTTTTTGCTTATTTTCAGGAAACTGCTTATTATGCATCTCCACATCTTTATATTTATCTTCTATTTGCTTCATTAAGGCATTAAAAATAATCAAACCTTGATTATCATTAGCAGAAGGAAGTAATTTCTGTTCCCCGCCAGCGATAGCATTTATGGATTCGATAGGACTATCTTTAGCTCTCTGCTCTTCTTGTAAATATTTATGAAAATTAGCTAAATCCAACTCGACTATCACAGGTTCAAAGCCTTTCCCTTTCATCATCTCAGCCCACTTACCAAGTATTAATTGCACCCCAGCTGTCTTGCCCGTACCAGGTGCACCACAGAATAAGCCTCCCGCCTTGTTTCCAGTAGTATCTTCACCTGAGTCCCTAACATGCCTTAATTTAATCTGTTGTTCTACATAGTCTTCTTCATAATCTAAAGTTTTCTCTAATTTACTAGATAAATTAATTAATCTGTTAATTTGTTCAGGCTTATAATCAGTAAAGATATCAAAACCCTTACCCTGAGCCTGTCGTAGATTATATTCACCCATTAAATCTCCTAGAGCACCTTCTTCCCTTTTACCAGTCGCTCTACCAAATAAAGCTAGAGGACTACCTAAAAAAGCCATAGCCAGAGCTAAATTTTTAAAAACTCCATCGACTAAACCACCTTTCGATGATTTAAAGAGTTTGGATTGAAAACTTAAAAGAGCAACACCAAGTAAGGAAACTACATCTCCGACCGAAAAGAATTCCTTTATTTTCTTGTTAAGAGGTTCATCTGGAGGAGCACTCCTAGAAGCATCTTTCTGAGCTTGTTGAGCTTCTTGATGTAATTTAATTAGTTCTTGTTTATAATGAGGATTTAAAGGCTGGGAAAGACCTTTTACTAGACGATCGAAGAGTTCCGCACCCGCAGATGTAGAAAGCAAACCGCGAACACGAGGAAAAACATCACGCAGGATCTTAAAATCAGAGCCCATTAGTATTTACATTATATCATTTCTTAAGATTTATTTCAAATAGCCTAAATAGCTTAATTTGGGCGTGTAGCCGAACGAACAAGTTCAAGGCTGATGAGGACGACGAGAACGCAGAAATTGGAGTTCTGCTACACGCCCTTACTTAGGGTTAAAAATTAATCTCAACTGGTCTTTAATCTCTTCAGGCATATCTTCGATTTTTTTACCTGAGTTAATGCTTTCGGTTAAAGATTTCTGTAAATCAGAAACTCCACCGTTATGAGGATACATCTCTCCTAAACTCGCGATAGTAGCATTATTAATAATTAGTGGTTTTTGAGCTATATTAGCTTCTAAGCCTGTAAAAGCTGCAATGTCTTGATCTTGAACTTCAAGATCAGTCGATCCTACCTCATTAGTATTTCGATCTTGAGAACCAGAACCTTCTCTAGAATTATCATCAAAATTAATAGAGCGAATAAAGTCTAGTTTAGATTGAAATAGACCTTGCTGCGAATCAGAAATAACCTCTCCTTCATCAGCATCATTATCTGCTGGTTTCAAAGTAGACTTTTCCGAAATATACCTAGCCTTCACATCGCTTAATTCTACTGACATATCAACGCCCTCTCTTTACTTCTCAGGTTCTTACCATCTCATAATTAACTTTTAGTTAAGCAAGCCACTCAAAAATGCTTGAAGTAGCATTTTTCGACCCCGATCAAGGCATAAAGACAGATATTATTAAAATAGTAAGCAAAAAAGGTAAATAACTGCTAAGATCAGTGTCTTGACAAATTTTAAAGAACTTAACTTAAGCAACGAGATCCTTCAAGCATTAGACGAAATGGAGTTTTCCTTAGCCTCTCCAATTCAAAGTAAGGCTATACCGATACTGCAAACTGGCAAAGACATCATAGGTCAAGCTGAGACTGGCACTGGTAAGACGGCAGCCTTTGCAATTCCATCGATACAGCTGATAGATCCAAGCAGTTTATCTACTCAAATTTTAGTACTCTGCCCTACTAGAGAATTAGTTATTCAAGTAGCTGGTGAATTTACTAAATTAACTAAATTTATACCAGAAATTAAAATCCTACCTATTTACGGCGGGCAAAATATTAGTATTCAGTTAAAAGCTCTCAAAGGTCAAGCTCATGTAGTTATCGGTACAGCTGGACGTATATTAGATCATTTACGCAGAAACACCCTTAAACTCGATAAGGTGAAAATGGTCATTTTAGATGAAGCCGATCAAATGCTTGATATGGGCTTTAGAGAAGATATAGAAGTTATATTAGAAGCGACTCCAAAAGATAGACAGACAGTAATGTTTACAGCGACGCTTGCTAAAGATTTAATGAGACTCATGGAGCAGCATCAGAAAAACCCTGAACACATAAGCACTATGAGCTCTAATCAACAGAGCAGACAGATTAAACAGTTTTATTACAATATTAAAGGTTCTCAAAAACACGAAGCTCTTAAACGTCTTTTACAGTTCCATCAAATCAAATCAGCATTAATATTCTGTAATACTAAAGTTAAAGTAGATGAACTTGCGAAAGATCTTGTACAGGAAAACTTCTCTACAGCTGCGATTCATGGCGATATGGATCAGCGCAAAAGAGATAAAGTCATGGAAGAATTTAAAGATGGTAGCGTAGAAATTCTAGTAGCAACAGATGTTGCAGCAAGAGGCATTGATGTTGATAATCTCTCTGCTGTAATTAACTATGATTTACCTAGGTTTGATCAAGACTATGTTCACCGTATTGGTAGAACAGGTAGAGCTGGTAAAGAAGGTTTCGCTCTAACTTTTATAGTTGGTAAAGAATTAGATCATATCCAACGTATAGCTAGAAAAAATAATTTAGACATACAGGCTGGAACAGTCCCTAGTGCTAAAGATTTAGAAGTTAAACAAATAGAAACCATCAGGGATTCTGTTCATAAAGTGAATTTCGATGAAAAGTCTCTTGTTAAATATAAGCAATTACTCAGTCAATTAGATCTAGAGGGTAAAGACCCGGAATTAGTTCCATTAATACTCTTAAAATTAGTATTAGACGATAAAATTAAAAATGTCGAAGACAGAATCGAGTTTAAACCAGAGGAACCTTCTAGCAGAGAGAGAGGCAGATCAAAACCATTCCGTAGAGATGGTGGTTTTGGCAGAGGCGATAGTTTTTCAGGAAATAGCGATAGACGCCACTCAGACAGAGGAGATAGGCGTGAAAAAAGCTTCGGTGGAAATTTCGGTAAAGCGACTAGACCTAGTGGTAAACACTTTACGCCGAGAAAAGCTCATAGTAAATAAAACTCCAGTATTCAGCAGGACGACGAAAACGCAGGAATTGCACGTTCGACAACAATTAGTGAGATCTTGTACAGCGGTTTATGTCAATTTATACTTAGCCTTGGCTATTTATATAATATAAATCATTGGTTTAATATCCAATGAACGACTTGAAGACTGGATGATTTAGAATTTTAATAAAGGATAATTTAATGCTTAATACTCTTGATAAAGAAATTTATACACTTTTTGCAGATACTAATGAAAACTCTTTCTCTTCATTCACTCAAGATTCAGCTGGTAATCAAGTAGGTTTTCTAAAATCTCCTAACGGCGAGACCTATTTAATCAGAAAAAATAAAAACCAAAGCTTAAGAGCGATTAAATATTTAGAAGATGGCTCTAAAATAATATTTGTTAAAGAGTCACCTGATGGATTTCCCCGTAAACATGTTTTTGCGAAAGATAATTCTGAAATGGTTTTTAAATATGACAGCGAATTTAATATTACAGAAATAACATCTTATAACGCTGACGCTAGTATATTCAGAACATCTAACGATACAGAAGGCTCTATAGTCGAAATCTATGACGAAATTAACCATAATGGCAAAACATTTACTATCAAAAAAGATAAAGAAGTCGCTTTTATTAATATAGATAGATACGGCAAGATCAACAAGAAAGGACCAAGCATTTTACTAAGCTATTTAAAAACTAAATTTCAAAAAGAACTGAAATTTAATTAAACAAATTTTACTCTCCGAAACTTAACAAAAAAAAGAGAAGCGAAAGCTTCTCTTTTTTTTGCTAGGCTTTAAATCAATGAAGCTTTGGAGTGTTTTTTTACTTTTTTTACTTAATTTATTTTTTATAGAAGTGTCCGTTTCTGCCCGCCCCCTTAAAAATCTCCCCCCTAAAGTTTTAGCTGAACACCGTCAATTTTCAATCATGCAGGGAGTTACAAGTGAAAACTATACAAGCATTAATATTTTAAGAAATAATCGCAAGCAGCCCAAAGATCTAAAAATAAAAATCACTGAAAAAGAATCAGGCAAAGAATTAGGGGCTAAGAATCTATCTATTAAAAAATTTAACATAGCTAATTCAGAACTCTA
Organism: Vampirovibriophyceae bacterium; assembly: GCA_049314535.1. Lineage (GTDB taxonomy): Bacteria > Cyanobacteriota > Vampirovibrionia > LMEP-6097 > LMEP-6097 > LMEP-6097. Next base: position 5,603 of record JBMOEX010000073.1, read on the forward strand.
CGAGCTTAAAATTAAATTTAGCTCTGCAAAAAAATATTTATTATACGTTTCAGACTCTGACAGTGTAGACATTCGCGAATTTAGCAATTATGAGCAGCAAAAAGCTAATCTTAAAGTGGCTGTCTGTTCTTGCTTAAACGATAGTTATTTTTCTGAACAAATTAAAAGCTGGAACAGTGTATCTAAATTAAGTCCAGATTATATATTTCTTATCGGCGATAATGTCTATGCTGACGTCGGTGATAAATTAAGTGAGTTAAATGGCTGCAAGCCCGAAAGGCTTTTAAATAGATATATAGAAACCCGCACTCGCTTAGAATTATTTTATTTAAAAGAACTTATACCAATTGCCATGATCTGGGATGACCATGATTATGGTAAAAATAATGGCGGCAGTGACTATAAATATAAACTTGCAAGCAAGAAAATTTTTAAAGATTTTTCTCTTAATGAAAATCCAGAAATTAGCGAAGATGGCTTAGGAGCAGGTTTTAAACTTAAACTTACTAATATTAATTTCCTATTTTTAGATGACCGCTTTTATCGAGACAAGAAATATCATTTCGGAAAAGAGCAGGAAGCATGGTTATTTAAAAATCTTGAAGCTACTAAGAATACGAAAAACACAGAAATTAAAAATCGCGAGCAGCCTCAGAGTGTAATAATTTCAGGTGATCAATTTTTTGGCAAATACCACTCCTTTGAATCTTTTGAAGGTAATCATCCAGAAAATTTTAAAAAATTTATCGAAAAAATTTCTAATTTAAAATCAACACCATTATTTATTAGTGGAGATAGGCACATATCTGAATTGCAAAAAATAGAAATTGGAGCTTACGAGCAGTCTCAGCTTAACCCAAGTAAAAAAATCTTTGAAATAACTTCTTCGCCGATTCACAGCTCTCTTCCATCAGAATCTACACTTAAACAGTTCCCAAACCCTCACAGAATCTGGGCTATAGCTAATAAAAATAATTTTTGCATACTAACTTTTCATGACGGCTTAAAAAATCCAGAAGTAATTTTTTATGATAACCAAGGTGCTGAGCTTCATTCAAGTTATCTGCTGTAGAGAGTATTGCTACAGTTTCGCTTTATTTCTGCGTTTTCGTCATCAGTATTAAGCAGGTGCATGTTGCTTAAGCCCTTTCAAAAAGAATAACTCAGCAATAAAATTAACTAAAGTTCCAGCTTGATGAGCAATATCTTCTTTATTCTTATCCTGTAATAGATTAGCACCACAGTCTATAGCGGAAGCTGCGATATAAGCATTACCAGAAAGATTCATTTCTTTATTATTAGTTAATTTACCTAGAATTATGTCACCACCAATAATTCCTCCAGTCACATGCCTTAAAATACCAGCAATAACTTTAGCTACTTTATTCTCACCAGCAAGCATACCGCCAAATGTACCAGCAAGAATAGACATAGCACCTGGAACTAAAACTCTTTCCACGTGACCATTTTGGGGAGATAATTTAAGATAGCCTACTGGATCATCCAAGATATCTTTAAATACTACTTTAATAGCTTTTAAATACTCCTTTGCACTATGACCGAAGCTGCTAAATTTTTCTAAACCAGTAGTCGGTTTTAAACCTGGATTAAGCTGATCAAAAGCAGTCTGAAAGCCACCAAGCTGTAAAAAATTACCAAACTTAGCAAAGGCTATCTGAAATACCTTCCCGAAACCAGCAAGAGCCAGCATTATATCTTTTTCCTCAAAGGCTTGCTGTAAAATTTTAGTAGAAAAGCCGATAGCTTGAGCTTTCGTCGAGAGCAAGGCTATTTTTTCTAAAGGCTCAGAAAAAGCTTTAAACGGTCCTTCCTTATCTGATAGTAACTTAGCTAATATTGAGCTTCCGTTTAAAGCTACTGCCCCCCATGTAACCACCTCCATCATCTTTTCTAGCACCGAGCTAGCAGATTTATGAGAGACTCCATTCTCTGTGGCTTCTGGATTATCTGAATTAACGCTATCTTTAATCTTGGAATCTGACTCAAAAGATAATGACTCTTTTCCATGAAGACTACCAAGCTCTTCTTTTGCAAGAGTCTCCTGAGTTGGGTCCTTATTTGTATTAATATTTTTAGTTAAAGAAGGTTTAGCGTTATAGCTAGAGTCTAGCTGCGAAGAATCAGAACCCACAGAGATAACTGCGGGTTTTTCCAAGACAGCTGCTTGGCTACTGACATTACTAGTCAAATGGCACCATTCTATATTTACAGATTATTGCAATCATAACATAGCTATTTTCATAAAACCAATCAAAAAAATTAAAACTATTAAAGTTCAATCATACTTTAAGCATTTTTCCGCAAATCTTTGAAACAGTAACCTAAAAACAAAAGCAGCCTAAAAATGAAAATTCATTCTCAGACTGCTTTTAATATGTGTGTTTTTGGCGTTTAGGAAAATTTTGTTACTAATAATATGCCCATTTTTTTAAAACTCTAAACACTTTATTTAAAGAAAAAAAATAAAAATAATTTCAGCTAAATTTTAATAAAAACATTAAACTTATTCCTCAATAAGCCGATAGATACAGGCATATACGGGGGGTATATGTCTACAAATAAGTTATACATATTTATATTAATATTTTCTATTAGTAGTTTTCCAAGTACCTTATCAGCTAAAAAAGTAATTCATAAAGAATTTTCTTGCGATGAAAATTCTAAAGAAATAATCGCTGACGGTATTATAGTTAAATTTAAAGATTCCGAGCAGATAGCTGCAAGTAATGTTTTAAGTGAAAACTCAATTCACCAGAAGCTTTCAAAGAAAAAGAATTTAAGATTCAAACAAATTCTTTCAGGCAGTGACGCCGAAATTGCAGTAAAAATCTCAAAGCTACAAGGTAATAAAAAGCTTAAAGCCCTTGCTAGACTTGAAAAGCTCAAACAAATTGAAAATACTTATAAACTTAATCAAATTTTCACCATACAAGATGACCACAAGCTCACTTGCAAAGAATTAAAAAATATACTGAATGAATATAAAGACTCGGATGAAATCGACACTATAGAACCAAATTTCATTAGAGAAATAATGTCTCCAGTGTCTTTAAACCAAGATTTAAGTGGCAGCTATACTGAAGATCAAGCTGTGAATAAAGCTTGGGGAATAGATCAGATGAGCGCCAAAGCAGTATGGGAAATCAGCAAAGGAGCTGGAGTTAAAGTTGCCATGATAGATTCAGGAATAGATTATAATCATCCATCACTTTGGGGAAACATTTGGGTTGATAATCAGAACGTCAAAGACAATAACTATGATGGTTTTGTTAGTTTAGATGACGCTGATATTAATGCTAATGGGAAAATCGATTCTGATTACTATGGAAACGAAATCCAAACTTCATTTAATGGCAATATTTTTGGTGATTACTATGAAAACTCTTCTACAGAATCACCCGAAGATGGTTTTGGTCACGGCAGTCATGTAGCGGGAATCATCGCAGCTAAAAACTATGATAATGAAGATTTTAACGGCGTAGCCCCTGAAGCTAAATTAATAGCTATTAAAATTTTCGATAACCAAGGTAGATTCACTTCAGTAACTGAGCTGCTAAGAGGCATAAGGTCATCAATTATAGATGGCGCTAAAGTAATAAATGCTTCTATTGGTGGTAGTTATTATTCTAAATTAGAAGAAGATACCTATAAATTAGCAGACTCACTCGGAGTCGTGGTCGTCGCAGCCGCTGGAAATAGTAATTCTAATAATGATTATCAACCAGTCTATCCAGCTAGCTATGAAACGGTATTATCCGTAGCTGCCACTGATAAAACAGACTCTATAGCCTCTTTCTCTAATTACGGCGAGAGTGTAGATGTCTCAGCTCCAGGTAGCCAAATTCCTTCTACTATGAACAATCAAAGCTATTTAGCACAAAAATTACCATTGAATTTTGTGAAAAATATAAGCGAAGAGCATGGCATATGGTTATTAAGTGGTACTTCCATGGCAACACCTCACGTAGCTGGTCTTACAGCTCTAATTCTCAGCAAGAATCCAGAACTTAGTCCAGGTCAAGTTAGGGAAATAATTAAAAACTCTGCCGATCAAATCTCTGGAGATAAACAAGCCTCATCCGGAAGAGTAAATGCATTAAATGCTCTAAATTTAGCTGTAAGTTTCAGTAATGACGCTAATGTAAATCTAAAAGAAGTAGCTAATTTAATCTTCACGACACGCTCTAGTAGAAATAAAAGATTCTCAGGTAATCTTAAGAATTCTCTTATCGGCAGTAATTTAGATGTAGAAGATGAAACTATCGCACAAGTTCTAAAAGCCATTAATGCTGTAGATATAAATCTAAATGGCATAGTCGGTACTACTGAGATAGAACGCTTCAAGCAAAAGCTAAATAGCACAAGAAAATACTTTAAAAGATTAGATGTCAATGAAGACGGTTCAGTAAACAGTCTTGATGAAACTTACATTAAGTATGTCTATTCTCTTATTGATATAAATCTAGGTTGATTTGGGCGCGTAGCTGAACGAACAAATTTCACGCCTAAGTTAATCTTATCAAACCAAGCTCGTAGAGTTTATCTAGGAGCTTTACTATTGGAAGCCCTAAAATAACGTCATGATCGCCTTGAACATCAGAAAATAAATGCTTACCATGCTTTTCAAACATATAACTTCCAGCTGAATTTAAAGGCTTTTCCAATTCAACATAAGATGCAATTTCTTCATCCTTAAGATTTCTCATAGTTAATAAAGCTTTACCTGAAAATTCCCAAATACATTCAGCATTGTAATAAATAACAGTAGCGCAGTTCTGAGTGTGAGTTTTAGAACGAAGATCTTGTAAATGCTTAATCGCATTCTCTGCTGTTAAAGGTTTATCAAAGATTTTACCATCAAGTTCACAAACCTGATCTGCAGCAATAAAAAAAGACTTTTTATCTAAAAGAGAAACTGATTTAGCCTTCGCTTTAGCTAAAAACATTGCTGTTTCAGCGGCTGATAAATTAATGCAGAATTCCTTTTTTAAATCATCCTCATCTATCTCTGGAGGAACAATATCCAACTCAACACCATGAGTTTTCAAAAGCTCTTTACGAGTCTGGGAGGAGCTTGCAAGGAAAAGATGAGGTGAAATGCTTATCATTCAATACATTTTACAAAAATTAACATAATATAAACTTTAAATGTTTAATAAAGTTAAATCAATATAAGACACCATCAATGTAATATATACGTTACGGGGAATATCAATATTTCTGAGCTTCCATTGATATTCCCCTATTAAAAATTCTACGCTATATAATTTAATTAATGTTCAAAGAAATAAAACAAATATCCGTCTCTGATTTAAAACTATGGCGTGATGAAGCAAAAGATTTTCTGCTCATAGACGTTAGAAACCCAGACGAATATAAATATGCGAATCTAAAGGGCGAGCTAATCCCGATGCCCGAAATTCCAGAAAATCTATCTAAAATTCCCAAAGATAAACCCGTGGTATTTCACTGCCACCATGGCAGCAGAAGTAAAAAAGTTATATCTTGGCTGCAAGAGCAAGCTGATGATTTTGATAAGCTCTACAATCTTGAGGGCGGGATTCATGCTTGGTCTGAAGAGATCGACACTAA
>JBMOEX010000074.1:0-11195 GCA_049314535.1 Vampirovibriophyceae bacterium
CAAACTGCTTCTGCCGCGATACCTTCCTCCCTACCAGTAAAACCTAGCTTCTCTGTAGTAGTAGCTTTAATATTAATTTGATCTATATTTATAGAAAGAGTCTCTGCGAGCTTAATTCGCATAGCCTGAATATAGGGTGCAAATTTAGGTCTCTCGGCGAGAATAGTCGAATCAATATTTACAATAGAAAATTTTTCAGAAATCAGCTCTAAGACTTTCTTTAAAAGCTTCTGACTATCTATCCCTCCATACTCATGATCAGTATCTGGAAACTGATTACCGATATCTTTTAAACCTGCTGCCCCAAGTAATGCATCACAAATAGCATGCGTTAATACATCAGCGTCAGAATGACCAAGCAGCACTTTCTCAAAAGGAATTTCCACTCCACCCATAATAAATTTATGTTCTTTACGCTCTGGATAACTCTTTATGAAAAGATTTTTATCAAGCAGAGCATGAACATCAAAACCGTGACCTATTCTTAGCATTATATTTTTTGAAATTTTATTCTTATGCAGAGCTCTAAGCTGCAAGGATATTATAAACTAATAGCTATGCTCGGCAAATTTTTACCTGCTTTATTTACTTTTTTTCTTTTCATTATGATTCATGTACCTTGCTGGGCTGAATTTGTGGATATACCTAAAACTCACTGGGCAGAAGCTTCAGTGAAAAAAGTCACCCAAGATTATCAGATAATGAATGGCTATCCAGGAAATAAATTTGCTGGTACCGCTAATCTCAGCCGCTATGAAGCGGCTTCCATTATTGATAAATTATTTATTAACTTCGGCAAGGAGTTTGATAAAGATAGAGCAGATTTAGCGAATTTACTTGAAGTTATGGAACTTTTTCAAGGTGAAATGAAAACCACCAAAGATGAAGTTAAGAAAAGAGACGCTAAATTAGATGAATTAGGTAAAATTTCTAACTCCTTAATGGCCGAAAATCAACGATTAAGAGTACAAATCGACTCACTAGCCTCTGATCTCCAAGCATTAAAGATGAAAGATGAGCTAAAAGAAAAAGCTAAAAAATCTAAGCAAAAACGTTTTTTCTTTTTCGGGAGCGGTGAAAAAAAAGAAAAAACGATAAAAGAAAAGAAAATAAAAAAACCTAAGGTAGAGAAACCTAAAGTAGAGAAGCAAAAAAATACTAAATCTAAAGAACCTAAAGCTCAGGAAATTAAAAATCCCGAAATTTCTGGTGAAGAGACTGAGCAGATGAATCAACAACCAAGTACAATAAATAAGGAACTTCCAAAGGCCGCTCCAGACTATGTTGATGAATATCAGTATTAAGCTGAAGATTGCGAGCAGTCCTTAAAATAGCGAAATAAATGGGCGATTATATATCCAGAAAAGAAATATGTAGTGAACTTGGCATAGATGAGCCTACCTTAATTCACTATGAGGATTTTCTAGGTTTACAAATTCCAGTAGATGGCTCTTATCATAAATCAATAGTAAGACTGGTAGTAAAGGTTAATGAATTAGTTTCTAGTGGTCTATCTTTTGATGACATTCACCATATAAGCTCCTTTGCAGAGCAGTTTGCAGAGCATATACCCAGCTTAGCTCCATTTAAAGAACTCTCTCCAAGAGAGCAACTTAGAAGTATTACTAAAGATTATTTTCAGCTTTTAAGTGAGTTTTCGGAAAAAGATAAATTAGCTAAAGAAAAAATCAGCAGGTTGGAACAGGATCTTAGAGAACAAAAATCTGAAAGTTCAAGTATTTCTATATTGCATGAAAGAATTAAAACTCTAGAAAAACAGTCTGAAAAACTAGAAACCCAGCTACAAGAAAAAAATACAGTTATTGACCAAGCTTATGTGGAGTTTGAGGCTCTGCAAAGAACTATAGAAGAGCTAGAATATAAGAATGCTGAGCAGGAAAATTATGTAGGTGAGCTGAAATTACAACTAGAGAACACTTCTTCGGATACCATCTCTAAAGCCCCAGTAGATATAGACTTTTTACTCAAAAAACAAGAACGTGATATTACCATGCGTTACCAAAAGCAAATATATGATTTAAAGAAACAGGTAGAACAACTTGTCGAAGATAAAGAAAAAATCTGGCGTCAGGGAACAAATTAACCGATATATAAGTCTTAGTTAAAAGTATGCGCTGCCCTTTCTGTAGTTCTGATAATACAAGGGTTCTTGAAAGCCGTGCCATCGATGATGGGGCGGCGATTCGCCGCCGCCGTGAATGTGCAGAATGCTCTAAAAGATTCACAAGTTATGAACGTTTAGAACAGCTTCCAATAATCGTTATTAAAAGTAACCTAAATAAAGAGGTGTTCTCTAGAGAAAAACTGCTTAAAAGTATAGTAAGAGCTTGTAGTAAAACACAGCTCAGCACCCTTACCATTGACAGAATAGTAGATGACGTAGAATCTGAAATTTATAAAAAATATCACCGTGAAATCAGCTCACAAGAACTAGGCTCACTAGTTATGAAAAGGCTTAAAGAAGCTGACGCACTTGCTTATATTCGCTATGCTTCAATATTTAAAAACTTTACTTCCTTGGTGGAATTTATTGATGAAATTAAAGAGATGGAAGACTCTTTATTAGGTCTTAAGTTTGAAGATTTAGATTTTAATGATGAATTGATTGAAGATAAAAATTAAAGACCATTTCGAGGTATAAAAAGATTATCAGATGACAGGTGATAATTTTAAATTCATAGTACCTAAAGCTAAGCTTTTTTTTATTTTAAAGATAGCTCTAGTTTTAAGCTTTTTTACACTAACCGCAGCCCAAGCAGAATCATACAGGCTTTATGCAGACTCAGAAACAGCTGCTTATGAAAAATCGAATCGTGGCATTTTAGGTGTAAAATATTTACATCAAAAAAATAAAAACAGCGTAGTTATTAGCGTTTACCCGAATACGCCCGCAGAGCGGGCTGGAATACAGGTCGGAGACCAGATTATCGCAGTAGATGGCATTAATGTTATGCCTTATGATGCAGACCATGTCTTTACTCTCATAGATGGCTTACCAGGAAGCCCTGTCACCCTAAGCATGTTACGTTGTACAGCTCAATGTAAACCTTATCAAGCTCGCTTAGTACGCATGGATATGAATGAATTAAATTCAGATAACGTGTTTAAAATTTATAAGTACGGTTTATAAAAATAATTCTTTTATCTTATCCGAATATTTTTCCATCACGAATTTACGCTTAACTTTAAGAGTAGGTGTAAGCTCGCCGCTATCTATAGTTAATTCATGATCCAATAAAGCGAATTTCTTCACAGATTCATAGCCAGCAAGCTCAACACTAAACTTATAAATTTCTTTTTCTAATTGTTTGATTAATTCATTAGAATCTTGAAGCGGCTTCGTAAAATCGACAGTAATATTATTTTCCTTAGCCCATTTAAAAACCACGTCCCTATCTGGAACTATAAGAGCTGCTAAATATCTTTCCCTGTCACCAACTACCACTATCTGACTTATAAAATCACTCTGCATAAGCTTATGCTCTATATGAGAGGGAGCGATATTTTTACCACCAGCAGTAATCAATAGATCCTTCTTTCTACCAACTATCTTTAAATATCCATCTTGATCAAACTCACCAAGATCTCCAGTGTGAAACCATCCATCAATGATCGCTTCACGAGTTGCCTCTTCATCTTTATAATAGCCTTGAAATAAAGCTGCTCCTTGGCAGATAATTTCACCATCATCAGCGATCTTAACGTTAAAATGCCCAAAGGGAATACCTACAGTCCCTGGTTTATTCGCTAGCAAAGGATTAGCAGTAAGTGGTGCAGTGGTTTCAGTCAAGCCATAGCCTTCTAGCACTGTAATACCCAGAGCTTCAAAGAAAAATGATATCTCTGAACTAAGAGGTGCTCCACCAGTAAGAAAAATACTTAATTTAGGAGCGATATTCTGTTTAATTTTATTTAGGATAGTAGATTTAGCGACACTGTAAGCTAGATTTTCTAAAAACGTGACTGGCTTTTTATTAGCCTTCTTTTTCTGAAACTCAACTCCAAAATCAATAGCAGCCCTAATAGTCTTTCGCATCATCTCTGGCTGCTTAGCTATTTCATTCATGACTTTAGCGTAAATTTTTTCAAGTATGCGTGGAACGACAAGCATCATCGTTATATCAGCATTCTTAAGTAAATAAGGAATCTGCTCTGCTTGTTCAGAGTAAGTAAAAATGACACCTTGATCTATACCATAAATCTGACCACAGATTCGCTCAAATACATGTGCAAGAGGTAAGAAAGTAAGCTGTACATGCTGCTCTCCTAAAGGAACATATTCGAAAAATGATAATGCTGCAATAAGTACGTTCTTGTGCGTTAATGGGACACCTTTGGGAATCCCCGTAGTTCCAGATGTATAAATTATCGTCGCAAGATCATCTGGCTGAATCGCTTTTATATTTTCACGAAATTTATCAGGATGTTTTTTCTTTTCCTGCTCTCCTATTCTAATAACATCATCAAGAGTAATGATTTTAGGCTCATTTCTTGGGATATCTCCCTTATCTTCGATGACGATAACATACTCTAGTAAAGGGAATTTATGAAAATTAGCTCTAAGCTTCTGTAACTGAATTTTATTACGCACTAAGATATAACGCAAAGAAGCATGAATAGTGATATGTTCGATAGTTTCTGCAGATGAATTGTGATAGAGGGGTACAGTACAAGCACCCAAACACAGAATCGCAAAATCACAAACTAACCAATCGTGACAAGTTATAGCTAGGAGTCCGATATTTTCCTTAGGCTTAGCACCTAATCTTTCAAGTCCTAAACTTACCTTCTCAATCTTTTCTAAAATCTCTATCCAAGTTAACTCTTGAAGCTCACGCTGAGGTCTTTTAAAATAACGAACGAGAACCTTCTCACCGAATCTCTGAGCCTTAGTTAGAAACAATTCAGCTAAGCTTTTATACTTCATTATCTAGCTAAATTGTACCCATAGAATCGATTTTTTGGCGATAATCGAAGAAATTCACTTTAGCTCCTCACTTTCTAAGCAAGTGGCTGCTAGTATAGAAATTAGTGAAAACTTATAAATACTCAGCAAGAGATTCTAAAGGTAGAATCGCAAAAGGCGAGCTAGAAGCTACAGATATAGCTGCTCTTAAAAATAAGCTGAGAAATCAAGGACTCTGGTTAATTTCACAGAATAGTTCAGAGCAATCACTACTACCATTTTTAGAAGGCTTTTTCGACAAAAAGATAGGACTAAAAGACATGGTGGTCTTCTCCAGACAGTTTTCCGCCATGATTGAAGCTGGGATAGCCATATTAAGAGTACTTACAGTATTAATCCAGCAGACAGAGAATCCTAAGCTAAAAGCCATATTACAAGAAATAAAAAGAGACATAGAACAGGGTGTTCCGCTCTCTGAGTCTATGCAGAAATTCCCAGAAGCCTTCGACTCACTTTATGTCTCTATGGTTAAAGCAGGTGAGCTAGGTGGTGTTTTAGATGTAGTTTTAAATAGAGTGGCTGGATTTTTAGAATCCCGCAGTAAATTAAGTAATAAAGTTAGGACTGCACTTACTTATCCAGCGAGCCTTTTAGTGATTTCCATATTAGTAGTCTGGTTTATGCTGACATTTATACTACCGAAGTTCTCTGCTATATTCACTAGCACTGGTGGTCAGCTCCCAGCGTTTACGCAGTTTCTAATTAACATAAGTAATGTTTTACGCTCACCTTTTATTTTGGTTATCATCGCGTTTATTTGGTTTGCAGTGAATTATGCTCGTTCCTATTATCGCTCAGAGGAAGGGCGCTTAAAAATAGATACTTTTTCACTGAAGATTCCCATTTTCGGTCCTATTTTAAAAAAAGTCGCTATCGCAAGATTCTCTAGAACCTTCGGAACTCTTATAGAGTCTGGTGTTCCCATAACCACCGCACTCGATGTAACTCGTACGTCTATTAATAACGCTCTATTAGAATCAGTTTTAATAAAAGTTAAAAAAGATATAGAAGAGGGAAGCCCTATCAGTAATCAGTTACAGAAATCAGAAGTATTTCCACCTATGGTCACACAGATGGTCGCTATCGGCGAAGAAGCAGGTGAATTAGAAAACATGCTAAATAAAATCGCTGATTTCTATGATGATGAAGTAGATAGCTCAGTCGAATCGCTAACAGCTCTGATGGAGCCAGTGTTTATAGTCGTTATCGGTGCGATAGTAGGTGCTATAGTGGTCGCGATGTATCTGCCTATATTTAATGTTATTAATCAGATTAATTAAGATGCCTTTATTTACTGTAAAATAAATCTTTGGAAAAGCTTTGTATAGAAGACTTTATGAAAAATCATTTTAAATTAAAGAGAGAAGAGGCTGGGACAGTTATTGGTCCAGCTATCAGACCGCATTGTATAAGAACTCCAGCTATTACTTCTATCGCTCAAGCTAAGGGTAGATAAAAGTTAAGCGAAAATATTTCGGAATCATCCCTTGATGTACATAAAATAATTAATCTGTCTATGATAGAGTTTAAGATGTATGGGAGAATCTGTTTTCACAAGTAAAGATGGTAAATCTGTCGCAAAGCTACCTCATTTACCTGTTAATCACGCCACGCACATAAATGTAACAAAATTAGCTGAGGATAATTTTATACTAGAAAATCTATGTATAATGCCCATGATGTTCAAGACAGATGGGGAAGAGCTTAAAGAGGGAGAACAAGTTAGTTTTGATTTTCGGTCTAATGAAATTGTTCCTTTCTCTAGAGTATTTGTTACTAAAAATACTCTATTGGAATTGTATAAACAATTGAAGCAGTTAGGTGTTGAAATTAATTAGGTAACTAAACTCATGGATGGTCACGGTAAAGAACTCATAGCTTCTGTTACTGCACTGTCTAGTTATAAAGACAGCAGAACCTGTAAATCTGAAACAATCCACCAAACTACAGGAAATATAACAACAGGTAATAGTATTACAATGTCCTTAAACGATAATTCCATTTTAACTGACAAGGGTATAATTACTTTAGAGAAGTCACAACATATGAGCATAAATCAAACTACTTACTCTAGCACTGAGATAGACTCTAAGCTTGATTTAATTAACCAAAAGGTTGAGCACTCACAAGAGAAACTAGAGCTTATAATCTCCAATGCAATGGATAAGATTGGGGATAAAATAGCTCATTTAGAAACTGGCATAGACAGTAAGATAGCTCATTTAGAAACAAATATTGACAAGAAGCTATCAGATTTTAAAGCAAATATATTTGCTTATTTAATAGCTGCGCTACTAGTGCCATTCTTGACAGTAATGATTCCAACAATCATACAAAGTATTAATACTGCCGTGCCAGAAAAATTAATAACAGCTCCTAACAACCAACCAAAATAAATCCAAATGTAGTTAATGCCATATCATCTCACGTACTCTACAGCTATAAAATTTATTTTCAATAGATATAGACAGTAAAATCCTTATTTAAGTACAGCCCTAAGATCCACCCCTAAAATCTGGGCAAATTATTAAAAGGGTCATTCGTTCTTCTCAAGCTTAAACTTGCTCGCCTGCAAGCAGCCCCTAAATAGACCACGAAACTTAAGATCAGCGAGTATTACGTAATACATGGTATTTAAATTTAAATTAAGCAAGATTCTTAAAATGCGCGAAGATGCCGTCCAAGAGCTTATTGGGGAAATTAAGCTTATTGAAAAAGACATCGAAAAAACTAAACTTGATATTAAAGTAAAATATGCGGAAATTAAAAGTACTCAAGATGAGATGATGGAAACTAATTATCAATACGCAGAAGGGCATTTACGTATTTTAAAAAAGCTTGAAAAAGAATTTGAAAAATTACATGAAAAATTAGCTAAATTAAGAGAGAATTTAAAAGCCAAACAGATAGAGCTTTTCGAGATGAGAATGAAGGTGGAAACACTAAAAAAGCTTAGAGAAAGACAGTCAGAAGAATATTATCGAGAAGAAAATCGTAAAGAACAGCTAGAGACAGATGAAAAAGTAGCGTTGAAATTTGCAAGTGACATGGTAAAAGCACAGCAAGAGGCGGATGAAGATGTTTGGAGCTAATAAAGAGATTAATCATCTCATCGGTAATTTATTTGATTTTTCGATTAAAGAATTTCAGGCAGAAGATATTTCCACTCTAGATTCTGTAGATGAACTAGTAAAATCAATTTTAGATTTTATCGAACATTCACTAAAACATATAGAAAAAGTCTACATTCAGCTTCGTGAGTGGTATGCAACGCACACGCCAGAAGCTCCGCATATAATGCATATCCCACTACATCCAGCAGCAGCTTTGGTTATCCATAATGAAGCCCTAAGAAAACTCGGTACAGAGTTTGAATCATTTGACGACTATGATAATTTTCTTAAAAAAGTTAGAACACAGCTAGATGTGTGTTCTAGCTCAAAACACTTACTGCTAGAGCAAAAAAGTTTTCTTGAAAATTCAGATGTGAGTTATATCTATTATCAGCTACCTAATTCAGAAAAACCCATTTTAGTAAAAACCTTACAGGATCTGAGACCTGCAATAGAAAACATCTTATTAAATTTTCAAAACTCGAAAGAACATATGCCCGGTAATCTTTATGTCGAAGGTGGGTTTATTGGAGCAGCTTTCTCTGAGACTAATAACTCAGCTTTAGAACTTTATAGAGTTAAAAAAAATATTACTTTAATAAAGGAGGGCATGAACGTAGAACATATAAATTTATATCAAAAAGTCTTCGAATCACAGATACGCTTAAACAGAATGCTCACTAAAGCCATTCAGGAATTTGGCGTAGATTCCTTTCAAGCACAGCTTTACAGTGCTCAAGCAGAAGCTGGCAGGCTCGCTAAAAAATATATAGAAGAAATACATCAAGTCACACAGTCTAAATTAATACTAGATATCGAACAAGCAAACACTTGGTTTAAAAATGGGAAACCTTCTCAGAATCACCCCTTACATCGTGAAAACCCAGAAAACTTTCTTACTGAAATTCGCATAGATTTCCTTGAAACTAAAAGCATAGAAAACATCACCGCTCTATATAATCATAAAAACGCTAAATACGCGAAAGCTTTACGTAAAGTGAGTAACAAGCAAAAGCTCATAGAAAGATTTATTAATTTTGATAGAAATTCTACTATAGATGAAAGTGAATTAATTAGGATTTTAGTTTTACTACATAAAGGTTCTGGTTCACTCAGTAAGAATATAGACACTGCCACCGTCAAAGAAGCATTACAGAACATCGGTATTAGCAGTTCATATCTAGAAGAGCTAGAAAAATTAACCCTTCAAGTTACTAAAATGGATATGCAGATTAGCTTTGATAAAGCATTGAGCTCTTTTTTAAATTTAGAAGCTGACATAGAAGCCGTAAAATTCAAACAGCATCTCGCCGTATATTTAAATAGCATTGATAGACCACTCAGTTTAAACAAGGAAGAGAATAGCTCAATAAAAAATCATGAATTAATCTTCAACCAAAGCTTTATTGAAAATACATTTGAGACACAAAACTGTGAAAAGCTTATGATTACCGCTTTTAAAGAATACTTTGATCAAAAAACAAAGCGAAATTCGCAATCAATCGATCAATTAATAGAATTTTTCATTCAACACGAGAAAAATTCTGGTACAAGTGCCGCTCTAGTAAAGCTTCGAGAAATAGTAGTGAAAATTTACTTCTTATCACACCGACTAAATTCACAGAATCTCTATCAAAAAGTTACTAAAGAGAAATTTTTCTATCATGATGAATTTTTCAAACTAGCAAGTAAGCCTCTAAAACAAATAGAGGCGTTTCAAAAATATCGATATCTTACTTGGGCTCAAAAACTCACAGAAGGCTTTACTAAAGCCGATGACTCACTTCTAGAATTATTAATTACGAATAGGTTAAATTTAAAAACAGCTCTACTAAGCTTAAATCACTTATCTAAGCTGAATTCAAGCAGATATCAATTAGTCCAAACGCTGAGTTCTTTTAACAAAATGGAAGAGGAAAGTCATTTACACACAATAGAAAAAAGTTTTTTTGAAAATTTTAAAAATGAAAGTAATATTTTTGCGATTCTCGCTCGGGGCGGCAGTTTTAATGATATTCAAGCGATGGATAATTTAGGTTCACTCATAGAGACCTTATATTTGAATATCAGCAACTGTAAACGACAAGAATCCTTATCTACTGAGAATTCTGGAGCACATAGATTATCTAGGCAACAGTATTATTCAATGTGGGGAGTTCGCAGTGGACTTTATCATAATTTAAACAAGCTTAAAGATAAAGACGTTCACTTTTTAAAAGAACAATCTCAAAGACTTTTACAGATAGGTGATCAACTACAAAAAGTAGTACAAGAGACGAATCACGATAAATGGACAGGTTATATTTTTGAAAACCTTGACTATCAGATACTTGAGCAGAAATGGTTTCAAAAAATTAGCTTAATCAATGATTTCCTCAGAGGTTCAAGTGAACTAAAAGAAGCTCTAGATTTATTTGGTGTATGTGATAAAGGGTATAAATTCGATAAACTAAAAGCCGAAAGGCTTTTAAGTGATTTTAAAACTGCTTTTATTAAAGCATTTGACCCTAATCATGAAAGTGAATCAGTAAGTATCTTTGACTTAAATGGCGATCAAAAGCTTAATAGCAAAGACTTTAAAGAACTTTACCGCATTATTTGTTTTCGCTTCGATGAACTTAAACAGAATCGTGATCCATTCTTTAAAATTCTAATCTTTAACCTAATCCTTCTTAATAAAGCTCATTATTATGAATCATTAAAAACAAAATTTTCACGCTATTCTGAGCAAGAACGTTTCGTTTTTTCTGAGATAGAAAGCTTTTTCTATATCAGCAGCTCAAAATTAGATACACTCGCTTTTAAAGTAGCTGAATCCTCTATAAAAATAGACATTAACGATTACTTAAATAGTTTAAATAAGAAAATGAAGGCTTTAGAAGAAAATTTAGAGCTTCATAATACTTATCAGAAGGAAATACTCGAATTTCTTAACGACCCCTTAACTCAATTTTACGATAATCGTATTATCAGGAGTTCACAAACATGAATATTCAATTAACAGCAGCACAAAGATTGCAACAAGAAAAAATCAATGGTTTTATTACAGACCTAGAAAAACAAATACAACAAGGTGCTACTGGAGTGGCTGTCAA
>JBMOEX010000075.1:0-10868 GCA_049314535.1 Vampirovibriophyceae bacterium
TAATAGTGTTACAGATACGCAAGAGTCTCTTGGTTACTCTAAGATTCTAGAGAAAAAATATCAAGATCTTCTGAAGATCAAGGAAGAGACAGAGCTTAGCCCAGAAGAAGCCAAGAAGTTTGAGAAATTACTCAATGATATAAAAGCTGCTCAATTAGACCCAAGTAAAACTAATTTTAATGCTTTCAATCCTAATGTGGCAAATGCTTTTGCTGACTCGTTTATATCTAAATTTGTCACTGATTTTAGTGCGGATCTTGCAATTAATATTGCTGCATTAATACCTGTCATAAAGAATTTAAACCCGATTATTATCGCAGATTATGTTGCAAAGCCTCTAGTTTTTATGATTCGCAGTATTACTGCTGAAAATAATGTGACGGGTAATGCTTTTAATAAAGCAGGTGAAGTTAACGAAAAGCAACAAGGGATTATTGATGGAATGTCAGACACTGGAGTTGCTAGGTTAATTAAGTACTTGCGCGACAAGATCAAGCCGAAAGTTCAGCCTATTATAGATGGAGCGTCTCGTTATATCTTTGGTATTAGACTAGGTGATGTATTGAAAGATAAGGAAGGTAAGATTATCAGGACTCCGAGTCGAGAAGTGAAAGATAAGAACGGTAATATTACAATCCAAGAAGGCGAAGCCATAAGGGCTCTGGCGAAAATTAACCCTCTACATTTTGCTGGGACAGCTTTCACTAGTTTATTTTTGACTATTTTTGCTCTTGATAAAAATGCACAGGCAACTGGTTACCAAGGGACCAAGACTTGGAAGCAAGCTGGTTTTAATATGGCACTTAATGTTATTAATCGTTTAGATACAACTATGATTTCCTATGTACATAATGCTGTGCGCAAAGGAAGCTCATTCCTAGATATATTTTATGCAAACGTTGGGCGAAAACTTATAGTACCAACTCTTCAGAGTTTTGCTGATGCAATATCTAATCTATTGGGTGGAGGTCTAAACCCTGCTACTAAAGCTATCTTGGGCAGGTTAGTTGTTGATTTCACCGCTCCACCTTTCGTCCAAAGTCTTAGCTCCCTTTCTGATAAAAAAGCCATTGACAATGAAACTCAATATGTCACTCATAAATTTATTAAGCCAGTTTTAATTGATACGATTGGGGTTCTTAAGAATGCTTGGATGTGGTGGGGTAAAAACTGTTATGCCGCAATCGGTATATATCCAGCGAAGATTAAGCTTACTGCAGCCTCATTTCCATTTTGGGCTATCCAGCAGCTCACCTCAAAAATTACTGGCAAGGAACCTAAGGATATACCAGGTTTATTTGATAATGACATAGAGCCACTCTTGACGAAAGGATTACCTGAACACTTGAGGGAATTTGAAGGAATGTCGCTAACTTCATCTCTGGGGCTCGCTGCTAAACGCATTCTTACGACACCTTTAAACATCGCACACTGGACTAAGGAATCGCTCAAAGCGAATAAAAACTACGTGGCAATAACAAATAACCTAGTTAAAGCAGAGGATGCACTGATCGAACTAAATGCAAGAAGAAAACCCCAAGCACTTAGTCTGGCGAACAACGCCGTAGCATTTAAACCCAAAGAAAAGAATCAAGAGACCAGCTTGCTTAAGCAAGCTCTTGTTTTGCCTAATGCGGCTTAGCTGCTAAGTTAACTCCATCTTGACGGTTACCCAACGCAGAAAAACCACCCTCAGCCGATTGAGTCGCAGTAGCGACTCTTTGGCTCACACATTTATCAGCTGCAAATAATGTAGCAGCCATCGTCGCTATTACTGCAATACCAAGATTCATAAAAGAACCTCCCCAGATATAAACATAAATCCCTCCTCACACAATAAATAAGATTTAAGTTTTTAATTTTTTTTAAGTTTTACGACTCTCGCCAACCGGATTTGATACAGAAACACGGAAAGTTATTAATTTGGTTTTTACTATAATACTACAGGGATTTTATAATTACTA
Source organism: Vampirovibriophyceae bacterium (assembly GCA_049314535.1). GTDB lineage: Bacteria > Cyanobacteriota > Vampirovibrionia > LMEP-6097 > LMEP-6097 > LMEP-6097. The sequence goes on from JBMOEX010000075.1 coordinate 1,965, forward strand.
CATTGTTCATAATTATTTAAGATTTACCTTGTTCTTGTTAGTCGAACAGGAAAAACTTACTCCGCATAAATATTAGAAAACGGCGTAATATCAACCTCAAAAGAAAACAGTAAAAATAAAAAACCTCTCCTCACACATTTGAAGATTTTTATTCGATTACTGTTTAAAAATTAAACATTTTAAGACTTGCGTCAACCATGTTTGGTACAGAAACATGGAAAGTTGTAGAAGAATTATTATACAGCCTCTAATGTAGCTAAGCAAGTGGGTTTAGGATAATTTAATCTTTCAAAAAGCGATCATCCTCTAAGGATGAAAGAGGGAGTGAAAATTCTTGCCTCTGTTAATTGTGTTTAGTTTATTTAAATTTAAGCTGACTGCAATACGGGAGACCGCAACATAGATGAAGCTTGTAAACGTTTTTGAGAAGCTTGCGAAGCAGCAGAAGCTTGCCCTAGGTTAGAATTTAACGGCTCAGAATTAGAACTATTCTTGCTCAGCTGTCGTGACGCGCCGAAATACGCCAAAGCACCAGCTGCTAGACCAGAAAGTATAATAGAATACATTCAACACCTCAAAATATTTCAGGTGTTTTAAGGACTTGCCAACCAAATTTAATACATAAACTTGGAAATGTGTGAGAAAGACCACGCTCAGTTAATTTTTTTAAAACCAATCAAACGCTTACATGAACTAGTATAAGCTAATTTCAATAAATGCAAAGTTAAAAGTCCTTCATACGATATTATCTTTTATGAAAATTTTTTAAGAAACGCAGAAATAGAAGTTCGACAACAGTGCTTTAAAGATTGCAAGTAGCCTCTAAGCTAATTCAACTGGCTTAACACCATACTTGATCAAACCATATTCAATACTGTCAACAATCGCATCCCAAGAGGCTTTGATAATATTAGTACTAACTCCGATAGTATCCCAATCTTCAGCTAAATTCCCAGTATTAACCTGAACCTTAGTCAGAGCCGCCGTTCCAAGTGAACTGTCCTGAATCCTTACTTTATAATCTAGTAACTGAAATTCTTCTATCTTAGGATAGAAATTTACTAAAGCTTTTCTAAGAGCTTTATCTAAAGCATTAGCTGGGCCATTACCCACGCTCGCAGAGTGAATTTCCTCACCTGCTATTTCGATTCGCACCGTAGCCTCTGTCTTCTCTCCATTTGAAATATATACATTATGCTCCACTAGCTTAAAGTAAGGCTTATAGGCCTTAAGCTTGGTTTCAGCAGATCCTTCTACATCTATCAACTTACGCACCATTAACTCTAAGCTCGCATCAGCATTTTCAAAACTATAGCCTTTATGCTCTAGCTTCTTCACTCTCTCTAAAACAGTTTTAGCGAATTCCCCGATAATCTCATCACTCGCCTTTGGAAAAAGCTTTTTCTTCTGTAACCAATCTAGTATATTACTCACCCCAGACTGCTCTGAAATAATAATCTTAGTAGCATTACCGACTAGAACAGGGTCTATGTGTTCATAGCTAAAATCCTGCTTCTTCATTGCACTTGCATGCAAGCCAGCTTTATGAGCGAAGGAGCTAGCTCCGACAAAAGGCTGATGAGCACTGTGGTGCTGATTAGCAATTTCAGCGACAGCGTGAGAAAGACTGCTTAAATGCTTTATTTTATCCTTTGGTAAGCATTTAAGTTTCTCTTCAGTATATTTAAGCTCTAGATTAGGAATTATAGAGATCAGATTCGCATTACCACAGCGTTCTCCATAGCCATTAATAGTTCCTTGCACTTGAGTAGCACCAGCTCTCACCGCTCTAATACTGTTAGCTACCGCAAGCTCACAGTCATTATGTGCATGAATACCAATTTTAATAGGGGTCAAGCTTGAACTTGCATATTTGCGAGCAGTCCCAGCATAAGCCTCAATAATCTCTTTAGTGATTTTAAAAACCTGCTCAGGCAAACTGCCACCATTAGTATCACAGAGCACCAAAGTTTCAGCCCCAGCCTCCACTGCGACTTTAGCAAACTTAAGTGAATAAGCAGAATCAGCCACGTAACCATCAAAGAAATGCTCAGCATCTATTATCACTCGGCGGCCTTCTGATTTCAGAAAAGATATACTTTCAGCTAGCATATCTAAATTCTTTGCTAGGGAGATCTTTAAAGTATTGGTAACCTGCGAAGCGGAGCTTTTCCCTACTATGCAGATCACCTCAGTTTCTGCTCGCAAAAGGGCAGCTAATATAGGATCTGCCTCTACCTTAGTATTCGCCTTACGAGTACTGCCAAAAGCTACTAGCTGAGTGTTTTTCAGCTTAATTTTTTTCGCTTCAGTAAAAAAATCTATATCCTTCGGATTCGCCCCAGGCCAACCACCCTCTACGAAAGCGACACCAATATCATCTAAGAGTCTGAGTACTTTGAGCTTATCATTGACGCTAAAAGAGATGCCACGCATCTGTGCGCCGTCTCTAAGTGTAGTATCGTAAATCTCTATTGCTCGCATGGCACTATTGCCAATCTCCAATTTTTGGGTTTTCGTCTTCAATATGTAGCATTAAAATCATAAGGATCGAAATCAATAAAATCACCATCCAAACTCATAGCCGCTGCGGAAAAAGGACTATCCTGACTAATGCTTATACCATTAATCACACCACGTAAAAGACCTGTCACACCGCCAGCAACACCACCAATAAGAAAACCCGTTGGCACACCTACTAATCTTGGAAGTAGTCCTTCGCCAAATTCCGTAGAGAATGATGAAGCATACTGTGAAGACTTAGAAACAGCTCCACGTGCAAGACCAAAGAAACCACCCAAAGGAGCCGAGATTAAAGATGAAGTAACTTTAGAAACAGCTCCATGAGAGCTGTAGGCAGGACTTGCACCTAAAAATAAACTCAACGCAAGAACCAAGAAAGATAATCTTTTAAGAAAAGTCATAAGAACATTCTAACAGAGACCTATGCAGGTTATACACCAGTCTTTAACAAATTTAGACTGCCTCTGAATGACTCTTTAAAAATCCCTCTGGAATTAGCTGATAGCCGCCACCATAGACAGTTTTAATATACTTCTTAGCCCCAGCTTCTATCCTAGACCTTAAATGACGGATATGTACTCTAATCGTATCTATATCATCTTCTGGTGAATAGCCCCAGACTTCTTTAAGAATAAGACCTGGTGATACTGTCTGACCGTGATTCTGCATTAAGCAATGTAGAACTTCAAACTCAATCGGAGTGAGTCTCAAAATTTTATCTTCAATTTTAACTTCTCGAGATTCTGGCATTAACGTAATATCTCCAGAATGAAGGACTTCAGGAATCGACTGAGCTAAAGTAATAGCACCAGATCTTCTGAGAAGTGCTTTAACACGTACAAAAAGTTCAGGAAGCTCAAAAGGCTTAGTTAAATAATCATCAGCACCAGAATCGAAACCAGTAACTTTATCATTAGTACGATTAAGAGCTGTAAGCATTAATACTGGTGTCTCTTTCGTTACATCATTCTGCCTAATGCGCTGACAGGCAGTAAAACCATCCATATTAGGCATCATCAAATCAAGAATAATTAAATGCGGCGGTTTCTGAAACGCCATCGCCAAACCGTCTATAGCATTATCACAAGACTCAACATTATAGCCCTGCAATTCTAGATTAAAACTTACAAGTTCGAGTATAGCTGGATCATCATCAATGACGAGAATATCTTTTTTTAGTTCCTGATTCATAGCTCATAACATTCTATCAAACACCGTCATCACTAGTTATTATTTTTTTTCTTTTCCTTAAAACCTTACCCAAAGTACTAAATATCTGAGTTCTTTTGCTGCGATTATGATAAATATGCTTATAAAAATCACTCAGCTCTTGCTCTAAAGCTCCAAGGCTCTCATATCGCTTTAATTTTCCCTGCTTTGCCATAGAAATATCACCAGTCTCCTCTGAAACTACGAAACACAGAGCATCTGTAACTTCACTAAAACCGATAGCAGCCCTATGCCTAGTTCCATACTGCCAATCTAATTTAGGATTCTCCGTCATCGGCAATATAACACTAGCGAGAGCAAGCTGAGTTCCACGAATAATAACAGCACCATCATGCAAAGGAGATTTATTATCAAAGATAGTCATCATCAGCTCTGTAGAGATATCTGCATTAATCGGGAAACCTGCATTAATGTAATAACGCTCTGCCTGAGACTTTTCTACGATAATCAAAGCACCCACTCGCTTTTTCTGTAACATCTCTAAAGAAGCGACAATATTTTTATTCGCCTTCTCCAGCTGATCTAAAGATTTATGGCCGTCTATATAATTTAAAAGATTAAACTCACCACCTAACTGAATCAATACTCTGCGAAATTCTGGGGCAAATATAACTATCAAACCCACAATAAAGGTCTGTGAAAATATTTCAAAAATTTTAGTAAGTATACTTAGTTTCAAAATATAACAAAGCATCATTACTGGCAGAAGCATAATCAAACCTCTTAGGATTCTCTCTGCCTGTGTGCCTTTAAAACGATCATAAGCCTGATATACTAACCAAGCTAAAATCGCAAGCTGTATCGCTACCGTAAAAAGACTTACAGTATTAAACTCTATGTCTAAAAACTTATATAAAAGCTCACCTATATCTAAATAGTTCAGCTCTAGACTAGTGTTATCAGCTGAGATAGCGGCACAACCTCCTTATAAAGCTTTCTGCTAGTTCTCTAAGACTAAGCTCTGAGGCAGTTCATCCCATTGTACGACATCCTCATAAGTCTCTCTCCTTATAATAATATCGGCTCTGCCATTATTTACAAGTAGCATAGCAGGTCTTCGCACTCGATTATAGTTACTTGCCATACTATAGTTATAAGCACCAGTTGAATAAACCACAAGAACATCATCATGATTTAGTTCTGGAAGATCTATATCGCGAATCAGTATATCCCCAGACTCACAGAATTTACCTGCGATAGTGACTTTTTCTGTTTTAGCATCACTAGTCTTTCCATCTACCTCAGCATAGTAACGAGCTTGATACATAATGTGCCTAACATTATCTGCCATACCACCATCAATAGCCACATACTTACGCAGATTCGGAATATTTTTAATATTTCCAACTTTATAAGCCGTTATACCAGCGGGTCCTACTATACTTCTACCAGGCTCCACTATTACTCTTGGTAAATCTAAATTCAGTGCTTTACAGTTAGCAACTATAGAATCAGCCACCACTTTCACCCAGTCATTAATCTCCGGAGGATCATCGTGCTCATGATATTTAATACCTAAACCACCACCGACATTAATATCCTGTAAGCTAATGCCGTATTTATCCTTAAGGCTTTTGTATTGATTTAGTAAAACTCCCGCAACATCGTTATGCGGCATGGTTTCAAATATCTGTGAGCCTATATGAGCATGCAGTCCCTTAATATTTACATTTTTATACTTCTCTTTCAGAGTCAGTATTTTAGAAATAAGCTCATCAACCTGAGACAGATCAAAACCAAACTTACTATCAATTCTGCCAGTCTTAATATATTCATGCGTATGGCACTCTATACCGGGAGTCACTCTAATAGAGAGGTTCACTACGGTATCTATAGAAAATTTTTCACGCAGTAGCTCTGAAATAAGTTCTAATTCATAAAAATTATCAAGCATAATAGAACCGATTTGATTTTCTATCGCCATCTCAAGTTCATCTTTGCCCTTGTTATTACCATGAAAAATAATTTTTTCTTTCGGGAAACCTACTGATAATGCCGTAAACAGTTCTCCACCACTGACCACATCTATACCTAAGCCCTCGGAATCTATAATCTTGCAGACCGCTTTACAGTTAAGTGCCTTACTTGCATAAATAACTAAACTTTCACCTGAATAAAATTTCTTAAAGGCGTTTACATAGAGCCTTGCACGAGTACGAATAGTTTCTTCGCAGAGAATATATAAGGGGCTACCATATTTAGTAAGTAAATCTTTTACTTTAAGTCCTGCTATTGTAATATTATTGTTTGCATCCACCGCATAACTAAGCGGTTTCAAGTGGCTAGAAATTTGATCTAATTTAGAACTAAGAGAAGCACCTTGAGCTATCATAGGACACGATACTAGCATAAAATGAAAGCCTTTTTAGCACAAATTAACCCCATAGTCGGTGATCTTAGAACTAATTTCGAGAAGCACGTAGATATTATTAATATAGTTAATAGTAAAAAAGATTCTAATCCTAAATTAATCATATTTCCAGAGCTGAGTTTAATCGGCTACCCTGCAAGAGACTTACTATTTAAAAAAGAATTATTAATCAGGCAAGGTGACTATTTAAAACAGCTCTCTGAACTCTGTCCTGCAAATTTAGGTATCTTAGTAGGTGGAGTAAGCTCTAACGACACCACTGGTAAAGAGCTTTTCAACTCGGTATTTTTTATCACGTGGAACAAAGTAGCTGACGTATTTAGAAAAACTTTACTCCCTAATTACGATGTATTCGACGAGACCAGATATTTTGAATCCAATAAAGAATTTAAAACTTTAGATTTCGGTGGATATAAGCTAGGGATTAGCATCTGCGAAGATTTATGGGCAGATGAGCTTAAAAATCTCTACGATATAGACCCCATCGCTAAATTAACCAAGCTCGGAGCTAAATTGATTATTAACTGCTCTGCCTCTCCTTATTACATTAATAAAATTAAACTTAGGCAAAGCCTTATTACTCACGCCGCAGAAAAACACCAAGTACCGATACTCTACTGTAACCAAGTAGGTTCTAATGACCACCTAGTCTTTGACGGTGCTTCGCTCGTAGTAAATAAGCATGGCTATGTAACTAGACAGGGGCGCTCTTTTATTGAAGACCTTATGGAGATAGATATCGAGTCTCTTATGAAAAATGAGGAAAAAGCATTTCACGACAATCTAGACTCAAACATAATCGAAGAAAACAATACTGAACTCTTTATCAGCGATATAAAAGCCTATGGTGAAATACTCTCTGCTCTCAAGCTCGGCATACAAGATTACTTTAAAAAATGTGGTTTTAAAAAAGCGATACTGGGTCTTTCTGGTGGAATAGACTCTGCTCTAGTCGCCTATTTAGCAGTTCAAGCGCTCGGCAAAGAAAATGTCAGTGGAATAATGTTAGCTTCTAAATTTACAAGTAATGAGAGCTTGAAAGACGCTCAGCAGCTTGCAAAAAATCTTGGCATAGACTACCGTAGCATTAGCATAAAAGAACTTCATGAAACAATGCTGGAGACTGTACCCAAAATAAGTAAACTTGCAAATGAGAATGTTCAAGCAAGACTCAGAGCAAATATCCTCTTAGCTATTTCTAATACAGAGGGTTCTCTATTATTAGCTACCAGCAATAAATCTGAGCTAGCTGTAGGCTATGCCACTATTTACGGTGACACCTGCGGCAGCATAGCTCCCATAGGTGATCTATTAAAAACAGAAGTCTATGCTCTCGTGGACTACATTAACCAAAATACGGTTTCATTAGACGTAGGTCTTACTATCCCAGACAACATCTGTAAAAAAGCTCCGACAGCTGAACTAAGAGAAAATCAAAAAGATGAAGATAGCTTACCGCCTTATTCTAAGCTAGATGCAATTATTATGAATTATGTTGAAAAGCGAAAATCACTTGCAGAAATAGTCGAGATCGGCTTCTATGAACCAACTGTACTCAGCATCTTGGGCATGATAGATAGAAACGAATATAAAAGACAACAATATCCACCGATTATTAAAGTTAAAGAATTAACTTTCGGATATGGTAGAAAAATGCCAATCGCAGCTAAATATGAGCATTACTGAAACACAGATAGGCAGAGACTCTTCGGATGACTCTCCCTTAATTAAACTTGGTGAAATTTCATATATTAACTGTGAAATTTTTAATTACCCTTTAAATAAAATTATTCAATCTAGGGGGCGTGTAACCGAACGAACAAGTTCAAGGCTGAGGAGGACGAATGACCGCAGTGTACTGTGGGTACACGAGGATCATGAGGACGACGAAAACGCAGAAATTGGAGTTCGGCTACACGCCGAAAATACTTTTAAAATAAAGATTAGCAGCGGTGTACCAAGTCACTTAAATAAACTCTTTGCAGAAGGCCTAATAGATGCAGCACCTATTTCTAGCTTCGCGTATCTCAGTATAAAAGAACATTGTAAATTGCTTAAACGAATTTCTATTAGTGCCTTCGGCAAAGTGAAAAGCGTATTATTATTCTCTACTCAAAATTTAAAAGAACTAAAAAGCTTACAGCAAGAGGGTTTAAAACCCAAAATATACATAAGTGAAGAAAGCGCAAGTTCCGTAGGTTTACTAAAAATACTGTTAGCTGAAAAATACGCTTTAGATATTAATAATATTGAATTCATTAGATTTTCTGGCAGGGGAGAAGGCTTAGCGAATAAATTATTAATAGGCGATAAGGCTTTACTCGAAGCGAGCCAAATATCTGAGTTCAGCACTCCAAATCAAGAAATTTTGAGTTCGCCTTACCAATATATTTATGATCTCGGTGAAGAATGGTTCGATTTATCGAATGGATTACCAATGGTCTTCGGAGTATGGGCCCATAAACTAAACTCAAACAAAGAAAGGTTTTTACAGGAGATTATTCTTGCAGCAAAGACCATGGGTCTTAACCAAGACTTAGATGAAATCATAAACAAAATTTCTTCAGAGACTGGCTTAAAGAAAGAGATCTTAAATGATTATTTTCAGACTTTAAATTATGATTTCACGGATGAACATATACAGGGATTGGCTCTATACGAAAGCTATTTAAATAAGTGGGCTTTGATTTAAATAAAAACCGATACATAATCCCATTTTCTTCAAGAGACCGCTGCACAACGTGCAGTTTCAAGCAATCGTCTAAGAAGTCAAGTATTTT
>JBMOEX010000076.1:0-10305 GCA_049314535.1 Vampirovibriophyceae bacterium
CTTCCTGGGATTCTTGATATGACTGAAAATAGTACATATTCTGTGAAAAACCTACTTGGTGACTGGGGTTATACTCTTTTATGCTTTTATAAGCTAATTCATGAGCTGTGAGCATACCTTGATAGGCTTTAAAATAACCGTTTAGATCATTCGTTTTACCCGGCGGCCAAATGCCGCTTTCATAACCAAAACCAAGAAAAATATTAGGCTCATTAAAGGTAATCCAGTACTGGATTTTCTCACCAAAATTTTCTAATAAGAATTTCACGAAGTTATTAAATTCACAGGCAGTATTAGGATTTTCCCAGCCACCTTCTTTAGCCAGCCAGTTAGGCAGAACGAAGTGAACTAATGTTGCGAAGGGTTTAACTTTTAAACCACTTAAAAGTCTTTCATAGAAAGCCAAAGTCTCTTCATGGAAATCATCAGGTCCTCTATGTAAAGCCGCCCAATTAAAAGAAAATCTATAAGCATCAGCACCTAAGTCGTTTATTAGAGTTAAATCTTCTTCTAATTTTTCATAGTGTTTAACTGCTAGTCCTGCACCATTTGGAGATTTTACTTTTTCTGGTTTATCTAACCATTCTGCCCAATCAGAGAGCTTTTCACGATACTCATCTGGATGACCTTCTATCTGAAAGGCTGCTGTAGCGGTTCCCCAGGTAAAATTAGTGGGAAATTCGATAGCTTTATTTTTTTCACTTTCTTTCTGGCCATTACTAAAAAAAAGACTCTCTTGTATTTTTTTAATGAGTTTAAAAATATCCATGCCTATATTTTATGCACAGAAAAAGTCTACTGGTTTCTAGTTAACTGAAAAATGTAGAAATTGGAATTAGGTAATAGCGTGAAAGAGTACTTTAAGCGTTCAGTCTGATTATGTTTAAAAGCGATAGTGAGCTGCTAAAGCTTGAATATGGTCTTGATTGATTAAGCTTATATTTAGCTCCGCGTTAGCTTCAGTCCCAGCTTTAGGAGCAAGCATTTTATGAATTAATTCGTCAGCTTTAATATCAGGTTCTTTATTTATAAGCATATTAAGTTTAGCTTCTGCTACCGTTCGATGAATATTATAAAGAGGTACTAGACCAGCTTTTCGCATATTCACGGTGCCTTCGTAGCTAGTCTCGTCTAGAGTGACAGGCTCACCAGGATTTTCATTGACGGCAAATATTGCTATATTTGGGTGTTCTCTACGAATCTTTTCTATTAATTTTAAGGTTGAGGCTTCGCTCTCAAGGTTTGTATTTGCGGTACCTGAGTGATACAGGGTAAGTAGAATAGCTTTAGTAGCAGGGCGTTTAGAGAGATTCTCTAAGAATCCTTCATGGTTTTCTCTGATTTGGTTTACATCGTAAGTCATTACTTTGCTTTGATCAAGCTGTTTAGAAGAGTCAGACCCTAATATAGAAGCCCTAAGTCTTGCTATGATTTTTTCTTCATTTTCTCTATTTAAATTTAGTTTATCTTTAAAGTCTTTACTGGAGCTGTCAGCGTATCTCATGGATATATTAGGGTCATAAATATCTTTAGTGGCGTGTTTTCCGGGAATGAGCTTATCGTGGAAATAGATGTAGATGCCAGGGTCTAATTGACTTTGATCTTTTTGGTAAACACTCTTGAAAGCACCGATAATATTTTCATTTACTTCTTCTGGGTCTATGGTATTTGAACCAGTGAAGACTATTGAAGTCCCTGTATCGTTTATAGCTTTATCTAATTTTTCTAAGGCTTGTATTAATTCTGTATTTTTTTTTAAATCCTCATGAACAGCATCTTCAACGAGTTTGTCATTAAAGGTCGTTAAAAGTCTTACGACTTTATCCATGGAATCAGTACCGTGAGTAACGACTATATGATTAGGGTTTTCTGTATTGATAACGTTTGTTAATGTTTCAGCTAATTTAATAACATAGCTAGGATCTATATTTTCACTGAGTATATTGTAGGCAGGATGGGTGTTTGTGACATTGATGCTATTTTTGGCTAGAGCTTCACTAACCTCTCGATTAAAAAATTCTTTCCCTCCTTTGACTACATCTATGGAACCACCTTCGTCTTCTTGGGTTGAGCCGATGGTTCCACCAGTCGTTACTAAAGCTGTTTTTGCTTCAGTAATTATCGTTCTATAGCTTGACGGGGTGATTGTAGAGGTATTTAGAACCATAGATATTCTGATTATCTTAAATCAGTGAATCTGTTAAGTCAAGTTTTTTTCTAGACTAATGGTAAAACTAGCTCGGTGGCTTTCTTCTGGTTTTAAAGTTATGGCATTAGGTTTTAATGCCGTTCCGCCCGTGCTGGCTTTATTCTTAAACTGTAATTCACTAGCATTAGGCGCACAGGTAAGAGGTTCTATGCAGAGCTTATTCTGACCAGTTTTTTTATCTGTTTCGCCGTTAAAGACAGTTATGAAGCTCATTTGGCTTTGGTCTATATGTATTTTAGTACCATTTCCTTGAGTGATAGTGGATCTTGCTTCACCTTCGGCATTAGGCCTAACGGTGAAAGTCGCATCTATAAAGCCTTCTGCTTTAGAAGCTTTTCTGCCAGTATTTATAGAATCCTTACTAGCATCTTCTAATTTACCAGTCGGTATAAGCTTTTTATCTAGTTCTAGTTTTTCTTTTACTGGTGCAGTAAAGCTAGCTTCTTTATCGACATTGAAATATGGATGGAAACCCAGTCCTACTGGATATAGACCGCCATTCGGAGATTTTTTATCTCCAGTATTAGTTACAGTGACTTCTGTTTTTAAAGCTGGGACACCAGTTTCAAGATTTTTACTTACAGTGTAAGTCATAGAGAACTCGGCAAAGCCGAGTTTCTTACTTAAAATAGGATCATCTTTAGTATTAAAATTATAAGTAAGTTTAAGATCGCCAGCACTGTTAGTCGCAGCTTCTTTTAAAGACCATTTCTCTTTATGCATTCTGCCATGAATCATGTTCCCTTGATTAAACTCAAACTTTTTATTCCAGTTCCACCAGTGATTTGCTAGTTTAATTTTCCGTATTTTGCCTTTAGCGTCAGGATAATAAATTTCACTTTTATTAGTTCTGTTAGGCGGGCTGATTAAAGGCATACCTTCCATTTCACTTACATTACTGCCTTTGGCTTTCGCTTCTAGGACTGGTGAGCTGATAACTTTTTCACCTGCTAATTCTAGGCCTAATACATTTGCTCCTAATTCAGGGCTGATACTTACTTTGGCTGATTTATCGCTCAGGGAGAAGTTTTGTATAGTGATATCTTTACCTGCGACTTTTTTAGTTTCGGTGGAGAGTATTCCAGCAGTTTTTAAACTTTCTAAATTAACAGCTTGCCAGTTAAAGTCTTGTTGTGGTTCTGATAGGGATTGGGTTTGAGCGCTGCGACTGGTGCTTGGTGAAGAATTACGTCCTTGAGGTTTAGCGCTAGCTGGAATATCTGTTGTTGCTGAAGCCTGCTGCCCACCAGTGCTCTGAGAAGCCTTGCGATCAGTCACAGTATTAGTTTGAGTTGTTATATGCTTGCGATTCCAAGGAAGTGTAATAAACATCTTTGTTAATTAATAATCATAAAACGTATTATGTATTACATGTAAAACTCTAGCATATAATTAAGGCTCATTAGGAAAGTAAAAACTCATAAGCTGGGATAATCTCTATAGTATTTTTTTGGATTTTCTCCAGATCTTTAAGCTCGAAATTTATTACTAGGAGTTTTTTAATTTTAAATTTTTTATCTGCTTCTAATTCAGATTTAGCTTCTATTAGTGATCTGATTTCTCTTTCCTTAGTCTCTAAATCTGAAATATCGTAGGAAACCTGCACTAGCAACGCAGCTTCGGGAATGAAAAAATCTACTTCATAGTTAGATTTAGTTTTATAGTAAAAAACCTCTTGATATTTTTTACGCAGATGTAGAAAAACCAGATTCTCTAACAGGACCCCCTGTTTTTCTTTAAATTTAAAGGTTATCTCATGGATGAGACCTGTATCTATTGCATAGATTTTTTTAGGGGCGATTTGCTGCCTTTTAATCGAAATATCGAAAATGTTTATAGAAAAAATCAGCCAAGAGTTTTCTAAATATGAAATGTAATTAGTGACAGTCGTTACATTACCGATACCGAGCTGCTGTTTAATTTTAGAAAACTGGATAGGGCTAGTAATATCAGTGAAAACTCGAAGGGAAAGCTCACGCAGGGTTTTATCAGCTTCTATTCTGTAACGTGTAGCTATATCTCTATAGAGAATGTCTCGGTAGAGACTTTTTAGTACAGGTAACTCTGGATATCTTAAAGCCTCTGGAATAGAGCCTTTTAAAATATATTCTTTAAGCTTATTTTTTAATAAGGCTCGTGTCTTAGTATCCAAGACATTTTTATTTTCTTTTAGTATCTCTTTAATATCGATTTTTCGATAACGTAAAAATTCCTCGAAGCTAAAAGGAAAAAGCTCTAATGGAAAATAACGCCCTGTAAGCCTAGTACCAAGCTCTTTACTCAGTAAAGAAGCATTAGATCCAGTGATATATAGTTTAAAGCCATTATCTATAAGCCTTCTGCAGAAGGTTTCCCACTTATCAATGTTTTGGATTTCGTCAAAAAAGATTACTTTTCTTTCTGAAAATAGTTCGATTAAAATTTCTAGTAATGCGTTAAAGTCACTAGCAGTGAAGTCTGAAAATCTATCATCATCAAAATTAATATAGTAGTAGGCATTCTTTTCATAGTATTTATGGGCGATCTGATGCAGAAATGTGGATTTTCCCGCTCTTCTTAAGCCACTGATAACCACTGCTTGAGGAGCTTTTACGTGTTTTTCTACTAATTTCAGTGCATCTTCTCTGATGACGTTTAATTCTGCTGAGCAGAATCTTTTCATCTGCAATACTAATAATTCTTTGATATCGTTGACTTTGAAGACCATATTTATTCTATTGTTAATAGAGTGATTGTATTATTTACTCTATTGATAATAGAATTATACCCTTATTTAATCTATTGTAGATAGAGTAAAAGTAAGATTGGTCTTTGAATGCTAGGATAAATTAAGGAGCCAAAAATGAAAATTATAAAAATCATAAAGAATTTACTGGTAATTTTTTCTTTAGCCTTAGGGCTTTCTGTTAGTGCAGTTTCTAGTGATACACTTCAAAGTCTTGCTGATAAAGCTGTATTAAAATATAAGCTGCCTGGTATGGTGCTGGGCGAGGTGCAGGATGGTACTTTAGTAAATGTCGCTTCAGGGGTCAGGGCTAATGGCAATCCTACTGAGGTCACTGTTGATGATCAGTTTCATATCGGTTCTTGTTTTAAAGCTATAACAGCTACTTTAGTCGCAAGATATGTGGAAAAAGGTGAAATCAGCTGGGATACCACTATCGAGGAAGTTTTTGCAGATAGCGTAGCTGAGATCAATCCAGATATTAAAGATGTTACAGTTGAAGAACTTTTAGCTCATAGAGGCGGTATTGATGATATTAGCTTGGTTAAGAAACTCTATGGTCAAATCCCTGAGCTAGTTGGTAGCTTAAAAGAAATTAGAACATAGCTTTTGCCACAGATTTTAGGGTCTAAGCAAACTGTGAAGCGCGGTGATTTTGTTTATTCAAATTTTGGCTATACAATAGTCGGCGCTATGCTTGAAAAGATTACGGGCAAAGATTTTGAAGACCTTATTCAAGAAGAGATTTTCACGCCTTTAGCTATGGATACTGCTATTTTTGGCTCACCAGGTCTTGGTAAGCCCGCAAATGATTTTTCTTTTCCAAGAAAGCATAATAAATTTGCTAAGCCATTATTACCAAGTCAGCCACTGAAGCAGATTAAAGGCTTTGCGGTACTTTCTCCAGCAGGTGGTTTTACGAGTATGGCGATGCTGGATTGGTCTAAATTTATTCAGGCTAATTTTACTGGTAAAGATGCGTCTGGTGCTAATTATTTATCTCAGGATTCTGTCACTAAGCTACATTCAGCCTATGGTGAAGTTATACAGAGTAATACCTTGGGTTCTTACTTCTATGGTTATGGTTGGGGAATTTTAAAGTTAACTAATGGTGAAACAGTCTTTAATCACACTGGTTCAGATGGTTTTTGGTTATCAGAGGTTTTTAGAAGAGATAGTGATGGGCATACTTTTTTAATGCTTACTAATATTGGTAATAGAAAGGCTTCTAGGGCTTTTGCTTTTATTGCTAAGAATTTAGATGTGTTTAATTAGATTTATTTTTTAGTGTGCAGTGCCAAGAGTAATCTGCGAAATAAATTCTCTTAAACTAATGAATTTTACTTTTAGGTTAGTATAGTTTTTTGTATACGATTTTTGGATATCATTTGCGATAAGGAAATTCTCTCCTTCTGGATGTAGTTCACGAAAAGCTTGTAGATTGTCTGGGCTGAAATTTTTAGCTTGCCATTTAGTTTCTATAGCTATAACAGTCTGTGAGCGTTTCTTCTTGATTATAAAGTCGACTTCTTGCTTTTTTTTGTTTCGCCAGTATAGTATGTCTGCATTGTTTTGGAGCTGAGCTTTGAATTCATTTAAAACGAAGTGTTCCCAGAATATACCTAAATCCTCGTTCCTGAGTGATGACCAGCCTTTTAAATAACAAGCAAGTCCAGTGTCAAAGGCATAAACCTTAGGTGCTGAAACGATTTCAGAGTTTTTTCGTTTATGATAAGGACGAAGAACATCTATAACAAAAGTTTCTTCTAGTACGTGTAAAAAATTACTGATAGTCGGACTACTAACTTTACAGTCAGTGGCAAATTTACTAGCTTCAAAGATTCCGCCACTCTGTATAAAGAGTAATTCCATAAATTTCTGAAAAGCAAATTTACTACGCAGCTCATAAAGTTCTTGAATATCTTTAGACCAGTAAGAGTCAATCCATTCCTCAAAGGCGTATTCAGGCAGTTCGTCACTGAGATAATTCTCGGGCATGCCACCATAGAGAAAACGTTTTTCTAAAAGTGCATTATGGCACTGTTGCCGAACTCCAATTTCTGCGTTTTCGTCGTCCTCATTTATAATCTTGGGATTTTTATTCTGAGCAAAAGCAATAAGATCGGCTTCTATTAATGGTCTTAGCTCTATGACGATTTTTCGTCCACTTAAAGTGTCTTTAAATTTTTTACTAGCGGCTAGAGTAGATGAACCCGTAGCTATCACTTTAGCCTTGGGATAATGATCAGCAGCTATTTTTAGGACTTCAGAAGGATTTTCTAAACGATGAATCTCGTCTAGGATTACGATCTTATTTTCTTTTCCCTGCCAAAATTCTTCTACATCGCTTTCAATAAGATCACGGTTTCTTTTTAACTCGCAGTCATAATACAGAAGAGACCCATGCGCAATTCCATTTTTTGCGTTTTTACCCGCCTTATCACCCTCAGATAATGACTTTACTAAGGTGGTTTTACCTATACGCCTTACGCCGACTAGCCAGATGATAGATCTCAGCTTCCAAGCTTCTTGTATTTTTTTGATCCAGAATTCTCTAGGGAACATAAGTCTATCTTTTATTTAGTGGATAAGCCAAATTATATATTCCACAACTTAGAACTATTCTAAAGTATATTTTAGTTTAGTTCTACTATTTTAAAGTATACTTTCGTTTGGTTTTTTACTATTAATGATAATTTGAGTTTAAGTTTAGCTTTTTACACCCCAGCCAGCAAAAGCTCAGGCGAAGTAATCCTACCCTTAATCGCTGTCGCAGCAACTATCGCAGGGCTAGCTAGATGTGTTCTCGCTCCAGCCCCCATGCGTCCTGGGAAATTACGGTTAGTACTAGAGATACATCTTTCCTGTGGTGCGACTACGCCCATGCTCATTCCGAGGCAAGGTCCGCAGCTAGCGTGAGTCCAGAGTGCTCCAGCGTCTTGAAATATTTCATGTAATCCTTCACGTTCCGCTTGGCGCTTAACTTCTTGAGACCCCGGAGTAATAATAGTCGGGATAGAAACTTTATGACCTTTTAAAATACTCGCTGCGATTCTAAGATCGGAAATTCTGGCGTTAGTACAGCTGCCGATAAAGGCTTGGTCTATATCTAGGTCAGCTAATTTATCTCCAGCTTTAAGCCCCATATATTCTAAAGCCTTAGGATCTGCATCAGCAGGCACTACGCCATCGAAACTGCTAGATTCACCAGGATTAATTCCCCAAGTAACTGTAGGTTTTAGTGCAGAAACATCTATTTCCACCACTTCATCATAAGTAGCACCCGCATCTGGAGTGAACTTAGACCATTTAGCTTTTAGTGCATCGAACTCGGCAGAATCTTTAGTGATCTGTTCTTTACCTCTTAAATATTCGAAAGTCACTGCATCAGCAGCTATCATGCCACTAGTAGCACCAGCTTCTATAGCCATATTACAGATAGTCATGCGTTCTTCCATGTCTAGGTCAGCGATAGCATCACCAGTGTATTCTAGAACGAAGCCAGTACCACCTTTAAAGGTGATTTTATTAATAATAGCTAGAATAATATCCTTAGCATAAACTCCTTGACGGCGTTTCCCTGTAAGGTTAATCTGCATAACTTTAGGTTTTTTTAGTAATAAGCACTGAGAGAGCATAGCTCCAGCATTAGCAGTAGTACCGATTCCTAGAGCGAAACAAGCGAAAGCTCCATTAGTACAGGTATGGCTATCGCCACAACAAAGCGTCATCCCTGGCTGAACATAGCCTCTTTCTGGGGCGACTACGTGGCAGATACCATTTTCGCCGATATCAAAATGTCTAATACCGTGCTTTTTAGCCCATTTTCTAAGTACGCTTGCCTGAATCGCTGTAGCAGTATCTTTTGCTGGAGCGACATGGTCATTAATCGCTAAAATACGATTAGCATCAAAAATTCTGCCTGCGAACTCCTCATCGATTTGAATCGCACCCTGTGGTGTAGTGATCTCGTGAGCCACTATTCTATCCATGAATATCAGGTAATTATCTCCAGGAAGTGCTTCCACTACGTGTGCATCCCAGACTTTATCGAAGAGAGTTTTAGACATATTAATAAGCTATTTTAGCAAGTTTGAGGGGAAATGACCTTGTGATTTTTTAGTGAATGAAATGACTAATTTGTATTGAATTGCAAAAAAGTCGCGACTAATTTGCAATAGCTTGAGAAAAAGTCGGAATCTGGGTAGAATTATTTAATAAATGAAACGCTTTCAGTTAGATCCTATTAAAAAAGACTTGGAGAAAAAAATGGTATTTTTAGTAGGTCCAAGACAGTCTGGTAAAACATGGCTAGCCAAGAAAATTGCTAAAGCCTATAGCAATTCGCTTTATTTAAATTACGATTCTTTAGAAGATAAGGAAATAATTGATAAGCAAATCTGGGACAGGGATTTAGATTTGATTATTTTTGATGAGTTGCATAAAAAACCAGAATGGAAAAATTTTATTAAAGGTGTTTTTGATACTAAAGAAAGTAGGACACGTATATTGGTTACTGGTAGTGCAAGGTTAGAGGTCTTCGATAAGTTAGGTGACTCACTAGCTGGTAGGTATTTTAGGCATAGGTTAATGCCTTTTTCTTTAGCGGAGTTTAGGAAGATAAATGAGACCGTCTCTTTAGGTCAGTTAATGCTTAGAAGTGGTTTCCCTGAACCGTTTCTAGTGGATGATGATTTAGAAGCAAGTAGGTGGAGGCAGCAATATGTTAATGGTTTACTTACCACTGATGTATTTGATCTAGAGCCGATTCAGAATATCAAAGCTATGAGGCTGCTTTTTGATATGTTAAGGCTGCGAGTTGGCTCTAGTATTTCATTTAATTCACTGGCAGAAGATTTAAAGATTTCATCGAATACAGTTAAAAAGTATATTGAGATATTAGAAGCTCTATACATTATTTTCAGGGTGACCCCTTATTCTAAAAACATTGCAAGAAGTATTTTAAAAGAACCAAAGATTTATTTTTTTGATACCGCTTTAGTAAGTCACAGTGAGGGAGCGGCTTTTGAAAATCTTGTGGCTTTGAGCTTACTTAAAAGTATTTATGCTGAGAATGATTATCTTGCAGAAGAAAAAGAATTACATTATCTTAGGACAAAAGATGGGCTGGAAGTCGATTTCGCGGTGGCTAATAAGGGTGAGCTAGAGTATATTTTAGAAGCGAAATTAAGTGATAAAAATATTTCTAAAAGCCTTTTAAATTTTAAAGAGCATTATGGTTATAAGGCTTTTCAGGTAGTGAAAAATATGGGTAAATCTAGAATCGAGTCTGAAGTTAAGATCTGTGTCGCGAAAGAGTTTTTAGAGGGGCTGTATTTATAATGGTTTTCTAAAATCTGAGCTTCATTTA
>JBMOEX010000077.1:0-10104 GCA_049314535.1 Vampirovibriophyceae bacterium
TGTAACATCGCTGGGTCTATACTTCCCATTCCAGTATTACCCTGTATGCCATTCATCATCGGCATACCATTCATTCCTTGCATACCATTCATATTGGGCATTCCATTCATGCCCCCCATGCCCTGCATGCCATTCATATTAGCTGCACCCATGTTCCCTTGCGTAGCATTTATTCCGCCTCCTCCGAGTATCATGTTGAACATCGGGTTATTCATTATATTTTCTATACCTGAGGCTTTATCTTTATCATCATTATTATTGCCTAAGCCTCCAGCGAGCATTTGTGATTGCATAAGCTGCATCAGGGCTTGAAAGTTTTCACCCTGCTGTGGATTTACACCACCAGCATTAGGATTCGCTACTGGATTAGCTTGAGCGACAGCTGGGTCATAAGGTACACCAGAACTAGACATAGTTTCTAGCTTATCGATTCTCGTGCTGAGGCTATTTATTCTGCTCTCGGCACTATTCATTCCACCGCCACCACCGAAGTTCCCGAAATCCGTCATATCAGATGTATAGGTAGTTTTGGTTAAAGATAGGTTAAGTCTAATCAAGAGTAAGAAGTGGCAGACCGATGGCTTCTAAAATGCCTTTAGATTCGTAGCTTTGAGGGAAATCATCTTTCTTTAAAGTTTTATTCTGTTTTAAAAATTTTTCAAAAGATTGAAGAGCCTCTTCCATTTTAGTGATTAGCATTATTCTTAAATCTACTGGATCATCAAGATTCTCTTTAAGTCCGAGAGGTAAATCTAGGTATTCACTATATTCAGCTTTCAGTCTTTCGTTATCATCACTATTTTCGAAGTCGTGGATGCCATGGAAAATACAGTTCAATAAAGAAAGATGAGCCGCTGCGTTATTAGAATTAATTTCTAGAGATGGAATCTCCTCTCTGAGTTTTACAGTGAGTTTTTGAGTGAGCCTTTCATTATCTAAGAGGAAAGCCTTATCAACAAGAGATTCTAGGTCATTTACAAAGCGTGTACTTGATTCGAGATTTCTAATTCTTCGGAAACTCTCTAGAATACTTAATTCTAGTTTCTCTCTTAAATTAGGGCTGTTCTTGAAAAAATCTTTAACTAGCTCTGTGGGTGTTAGTCTTACTAAATCTTCTGCTTGGAAGTGTCTTTTAAAGGTTTTAAGATTCTCCTTATTTAGTAATTTTAAGTTTTTTCCTGCTACAGCTAGTCTAATTAAATCAGGGAGATTATTCTCTAAATATAGGGGACTGTTCATTAATTTTTCATCAGGTGAAAGTCTCTTCAGTAATGACTTTTGGTAAGGGTTTTCCAGGTCATGATTTAATTTTTTATTAGAATGGAGTAATTTTAAAGATAGTAATATCTCTTGATGAGAAATTTTAGGATTCTCGATTTTGTCAAGGTAGTCTTGCTGAGAGTATCTCTGTGTAGTTACATTGCCTAGAGAGTAATTAAGGAGCTCGTCAAATTTATTAAAGTTGATCTCTTGTTGAGCATTTTTAAAGTTTTCAAGATAGCCATTCTCTTTAGCATATTTCAATACAGGTAAAAGACTAACTAGTCTTTGGTGATTGATTTCTGAATTTTTTGAAAGAGTATCTAGAATACTGTTATGCAGGATAATATTAGCCTCCTGCTTTAAGTTACTTTCTAGGAGACTGAAATAAAGGAAAGTAATTCTATCTGTAGCAGTAGTAGAATAATCTTCAGAATCAAAATTATCGATAATTTCAGTTAAGATGATTTTTGAGTCTGGGCTTAATTCTTTGGTAGTTTCTAAAGTCTTCTCTCTATCAAAGAATTCAATAAGTTTATTTATCATTGCCTGCCGAGATTTCTCATCATCTATAAGTTTAAACGAGCCATCTGTTTCTCTATTTGGGGCGTTTTTATAAAATTCCGTTTCTTTATTCACGAAAATCTCTGGATATCTAAAGCTATCTATAATGTTTACAACTTGCTTTGTTAAATCATCTTCTAACTTAACAAAAGCATTTAAGAGAGTTCCTAATAAGAATCTCAAGCTATTGGGATCTTGTTCGTGGACAGCAGTCAGTTTTTTTAGAAGAATATTATTAAAACGATCAAAATTAGTATCGTCAGAAAGATCGACATGTTGATCATCGGAGCTGGTTTTCAAGTAAGCTGCTTTAAAGTCAGTGAAGCTTTCATTTAATACACTACTAATGGATTGAATTTCTAGATCCGTACTAGTTATTTGAGCAAGGTCAATTCCCATAGCTTTAATTTTTTCTTGATCTAATGAAGCGTTGAGGACCTCATTGATTTGTTCAAAGAGCGAAGGTATTTCTTTTAAAAAGTTTATTGGGCTATTTGCATAATCTTCTTCATAATAATTTTCTGTGGTGAAGTTACCATTTTCATCGTCTTCATCATAATCTTCGTCTTCATCATAAGGATTTTCATCAAGATTGTTTTCTTGTTCATCAAAGCTATTTAGTTCAAATTTAATGTATATTTTCTTTAATGCTTGTAAAACATCTTCTTTGCTTGGTTCTACTTCGTTGTGTGAATTAGGCTTTGAGCTTAATGAAGCTTGAGTGATTTCGGGAGCCCTTTCTGAGGCTCCTTTTTCATCTTCTGGAAGTTTTTGGTAATTAGCTACTTGAGAAGGATCTACTTTAAATGATCTTTCTAATAATTCTAATATATTAAGAGATCTTTCTAGCTTATGCTGCTGATTATGAAAGCGTTTTATGATTTCATCGGTATTACTAATCATTAAGTCATCTACAGTATTTTTACCGTGATATAGTTTCTGTAGCTTATCTAATAAGGTTTCTAGTAATTTATACTTAGTACTCAGTTCTGTAAGTTTTTGCGGATCATCTTTTAGCTTGTCTGTTTCAGTGATTAAAGATAGAACTATTTTTTTAAGATTTTTTTCAGGAAGGAATTTTTTATCTACAGCCCATTTCAGAAGATCGATAAATTCATCAAATTCTCCTTTGTCAGCATGATATTGGAGGAAAATATCACTTGACGAAAAGGCTTTAAATCTATTTTGGATGGCAGTAGTTAAGAGTTCATTAGCTTCTTCTACATAGCCTTTCTGAATAGCTTTTAAATAGAACCGTGTTGCTGAATCTGAGTATAAATGCTGATAGTTAAGCTCCTTAATGACTTTGTTTAAATATGGCTGAATGGCTTGATCTACTGGCTTTGGATTTATTTTTTTTGTACGTATGTAATTATTTGTAAAAGATTTAAGAGTCGCAGGTACATTAATTACTTGATTACCAGAGGAATCCCAATTACTGTAATCAATTAAATTATTAGTTTCTATGCCAGATTTTTTAGGATCTTGCACGGTATCAATTATCATAAAAGGTCTTTCATTATTAATCAGTACTAATGGATTAAGCTCTAATTTTTCTGAAAATTTTTCATCCATGCCAAGTAATAGCTCACGGGCAGAGTGTTTTAGTCCAGATGCTATAAAAGAGTCGAAGAGTGCAATTATAGAGGCGACTTTTTGATCAGTGCTATTTACATAATCTCTTGGATTGGTTTCTGCTGCTTGATTGTTTGATTCATTCTGCGTAGATATATTACCTTCTGATTTAGTTAAATCATCATCAGTGGAGTTTCCCTTATTTCCAGAATTAGAGGAATTTAAGCGAGGATCTCGAAGGATTTGCTGAGTGGTATCGTCTATTATTGAATTAATTTTATGCTTTAAAAATACTTGACCTTCACTGGATTTAAGGTGCTTAAGCATTCCTATTGATCGTTCTTTCTGAAAATTAGCATTTAAATTGTCTCCTAAGTTACAGAGGGCGATAACTAAATCATTTGCAGACTGAGCTTTAATGAATCTTTCTAGAAGATTAAAGGATTCTGAGAATTTATAGAAAAAACTAGGATTTTCAAGTTGACCTTTATATCTCATCTCTAGATCAGGTGGCTTGGAATCTTGATTCCTTCGTGTGCGAGACTGAATAGTCATCTTGCGACGGTGAATTTCAGAAGATCTTTCTGGAGCAGTTTTTACTATCTTGAATTTTTTTGGAGCAGTAGCTGTCCTAGATAATAAATCGTAGGTTCTTTTGAGCTGGC
The DNA here is from genome assembly GCA_049314535.1 of Vampirovibriophyceae bacterium. Classification (GTDB taxonomy): domain Bacteria; phylum Cyanobacteriota; class Vampirovibrionia; order LMEP-6097; family LMEP-6097; genus LMEP-6097. The sequence continues at coordinate 4,065 of JBMOEX010000077.1, forward strand.
TCAAAAAAGAAGTTGAAAGTTTTTTCTGGTTTGAATTCATTACATTTTGTAAATAAAACCGAGTTTCAAATTATCCATAATCACACATCCTTAAATATGTAATAACTTAAAATAACATATTATCGTTCTCAAAAATTTAAATTTAAGGATCCATTGAAAAATGCTGCTTTTAGCATTTTTCGACCCCGACCGAGGCATAAAGCCTAGCTCGGGGAGTGGATCCTTAATCTCTTTACCTGACAGTCCGTGATGAAAAATGAAATTTTTTCATCACTTCCTTAATCGATTTTTAATCTACAATGATATAAGTTCATGTTTTCAAGCCAAAAGCTTCAATCCGCTCTGATAATTTTCGCATTAGCCATTGCGACGTTCTTTTTATGGACTAAGCCTAGTTTTGAGAATTATTTAACTAAAAATGAGGAAATTAAAAAATTTCGTGAAGTTTTAAGTGAGCCTAAAGCCACTAAGCAAGAGCTAGCTAAGTTAAAAGCTGAATTAAAATCTATAGTTGATGAGATAGTCGTTTTAGAAGATCAGATACCGATGTCCGAGGAAAGAGGCTTTTTGGTAAAGGATCTTGAAGATCTAGCTTTAAAGCACGAAATAGATTTGATTAATTTTTTACCTAAAAATGCTGTACCCGTTAACTATGATGGTTTTGAGATAGACAAGAGGTTAAAAAGTAAGGCGAGAGGAAAGACTGTTATTAATGATAGTTTTTTTGAGCCGAAAGTTTTAAAAACCTCTATCAGCATAGATTCTAAAGGGGCATTCGAGAAGTATTTAGCCTTTTTCTCAGAACTAAACCAGTCCTATCGTGCTGTCGAAGTCAGTGATTTAGTTATAAGTAGAAGTGGTGAGAAAGCTGGTATGGGAGAAGATCCACGCTTTTCAGTTAAGCGTTCACGTGCTACTAGTCTTAAAGAAAAAAAATCGCCAATGCTAAATGTGGCTTTTACGCTTCAGTCCTATACTTCCATTTCTGCTGATGATAGAGTCTTAATGCAAGCTGAGAACGGATTTTAATGAATTTATATGGAAAAAATAATTTCGCCACGTGGTACTAAAGATATACTTCCGTCAGAATCTGCTCTTTGGCAGTTTATCGAAGCGAAGGCTATAGAGACCTTTTCCCTTGCGGGTTTTGAAGAGATACGTACTCCGATATTTGAACATACTCAGCTGTTCTCTCGTGCTGTAGGTGAATCCAGCGACATAGTAAATAAAGAAATGTATACCTTTACTGATCGCAGTGATAGATCTATAACTCTAAGACCAGAAGGCACTGCTGGTGTGGCTCGTGCTTTTATCGAACATAGTTTAGATCGTGGCTCCCGCCCGCAGAAGCTATGGTACAGAGGCCCTATGTTTCGCTATGAGCGTCCGCAGACTGGTAGATATCGGCAGTTCTATCAAATAGGAATGGAAGCCATCGGACTAGAGGCACCGTTTATTGATTTAGAAGTCATTAAACTTGCTCATAATTTCCTTCAGGAGCTGGGTATAGAGAATCTTACTTTAGCTATTAATTCGATTGGCAGTGCCGCATCTAGAGAAGCTTATCGTCAGCAGCTTTTAGCTTTTCTTTCTGAATATCAGGACGATGTCTGTGACGATTGTAAAAGACGTATGCAGCAGAACCCACTTAGGGTGCTAGATTGTAAGGTTCCAGAAGATCAAGCGCTATATAAAAATGCACCTCTGATTCAGGATTCTTTTGATGAAGAATCGAAGCAGATCTTTATGCAGATGAAAGCAGGATTAGAGGCTTTAGGGATCGCTTACACTATAGATTCAAGTTTAGTTCGTGGTCTAGATTATTATAGTCATTGTGTTTTTGAATTTAAGACAGATGACAAGGGCTTAGGGCAGCAAAGCACGGTGCTTGCTGGTGGACGTTATGATAATCTCATTTCAGAGCTTGGAGGGGTTAGTAGCCCAGCCGTAGGCTGGGCATTAGGCATGGAACGAATCGCCTATCTTTTAGAAGCTAAGAAATTTCCAGAGACTAAAAGAGTTTATATAATTTCAGATTCAGCGATAGAAGCTTCAAAATTAGCTCACCGATTACGTTTTGATGCGAAAGTCTTAGTGGAGTACGATTTTGAAGAGGCTAAGGTGGCAAAGCAGATGAATAAAGCTCTTAAGCGTAATGCTAGTCATGGTATTTTCTATCTTGAAGATGAGCGTAAGTCTGGAAGCTATCTAGTTAAGGATTTTCAGGCTAAGACTGAATTCAATTTAACTTCATACGCTGAATTGCTTAGTTTTTTTGCAGGAGATTCACTTTAATAGGAAATTTCTTCTTAAATCGGGTAATAATATTAGAGTAGTGCTGTTGTTTAAAACCAAGAGCGTACCTTATCGGAAAAGTTAATGCATAAGGTTAGTTTTAGAGAAAAATTATTATGTGCTTTCTGTTATATGGGAGCATTTTTTAGCATTATTGCTTGGTTTCCACTTTTGTGGTTAATAATTAGTAATCTCAGAAAGGTTTATATTAAAGAATTTGTTCGTTACCACTGTTATCAAGCGATTTTATTTAATATGCTTGCTTATTTTTTACCTGATTTGTTTAATCTATTGACTAGTTTTATCAGTAATTTACTCAGTTTAATGGTGGTGTTTGACGGTACTATAGCGATGATCGGCTCATTAAAAGCTTGGATATTAGCTACTTATCATTTATTTATTCAGTTCGTTTCAGCTTATGCGATTATCTGGACGCTGAGAGGAAAGTATACTTATCTTCCGCCTATATCTCAGGCTGTAAACTCTATATTACGCTAATATCGTGTTACTTGCAGCACACTGTGATGATTCGTTCGCCTAGCCTTGAACTTGCAGGTTTACAAGCAGTGCCTTGCTATGACTTAGCTGCTAGCTTTTCTTGAAGATAATGTAGTATCGCTGGAATTACTGAAATTATTACGATGCCTATTACTATAGGTAGCAGATAGTGCTCAGCACCTGGAATAGCTTTACCTAGGAAATATCCTGCACTAGTAACTCCTACTCCCCAAAGCACGCCACCGATTAAGTTATAGCGAAGAAAGTTTTTATATTCCATTCCAGCTAGCCCAGCTACTATTGGAGCAAAGGTGCGAATGATTGGTATAAATCTTGCAAGTACTATGGTTTTTGCACCATGCTTTTTATAAAAATCCTCTGTCTTTAAAAGGTTTTCTTTACGAAAGAAAAAAGAATCTTCTTTCTGGAAAAGCTTTCTACCAAATTTATGACCGAATGCATAACCAACATTATCGCCAAGAACGGCTGCTAGAAAGCAGCCTATTAATAAAATCGGTAGAGAAAAGAGTCCCTGCGAGGCTAAGAAACCAGCCATGAACAAAAGGCTGTCACCAGGCAAGAAGCAGCCAAAAAATAAACCAGACTCCGCGAAAACTATTCCAAAAATCCCAGCATAGCCAATGTTTTGAATTAAAAGTTTTAAATCTATTTCCATAATTTTTTTATCTAATACCAAAATACCATTTTAGTCTGGAAAAAAAAGTTTTTCATACCCCTAGAAGTGTTAAGCAGAGATATTATGTGCATTGATAATTACTACAGGACAAGTGGCTTCATGTAAAATCCTTTCTACACTTGGTCCAAGGAATAATCTTTCTGATGCTGGCTTGATTTCGGTGCCGAGAATTAAAAGGTCGACTTTTTCGTCAGTAGAGGTTTTGAGAATTTCAGCATCTACGTCATTAGCTATTTTAACTTTACCCTCAGCCTTAATTTTATAGAATTTTCCTAAATCTACTAACTCATCTACAAGAGAACGGGCTATTATCGCTTGAATATTGTGAGCTTTGTTGTAAATGAAATTACCCCAATAGTTTTTATCTCTAGCAATGACATTTAAGATGGTGACTGAATCTTCGGGGGCTGCGGTGAAATAAGCTAATTCAGCTGCATTCCTAGAGGATATCGAGCCGTTAGTAGGGATGAGAAAACTTTTTAACTGCCAGTCTTCAGCGATATTTTTGGCATAAACTACTGTCGTTACCATAGTTGGTGACATTCTAACTAAGGTATCCATTAAAGGTGAGAACAGTGATTCAGAATCCTTATGGTTATTGACGGTGCCTAAAATTAGCATGTCATAATCTTTTTGAGCTTCACTTAAAATTTGGTTAGCGATATCCCCGTCTTTATCAAGAATTTTTTTAACTAATTCCGAGGCGTTTAAATCTTTACTAAGATCATTCAGCATAATGCGTGCTTGCTCTTTCTGATCTTTGTTAACTATGCTTAAGAGTGTTATGGAGAGAGAGTTCTTCGCTGCTATTTTGGAAAGAAGGGAGAATTTAACGATTTGAATAATTAGGTTATTGTAATTGGTTTGCTGTGGGTCAAATCTAATCGGTATTAAAACACGATGAATATTTTTAATCGTACTTAATTTAATCGCAGCTTCTTCTTGTAGTCTCTCAATCTCATCTTCATCACTCTCTATGTGCTTGAGAGTGTATCTTAATAGTATAGGTGCCATAACAGAAGTTACTATCGCCATTAAGACTATCATGGAGAATACTTCATTTGTTAAGATACCGATGGAAAGCCCGATAGAGGCTACTATAATTTCCATACCTCCTCTAGCGTTTAATGCTGCACCATAACTAAGCGCAGTCCAGTGATCGTGTTTAGCTATATAGCGGCTTACGACGTAGACTCCGACGATTTTGCCGAAGCTTGCTATGAAAATAACTAACAGAGCAATTAAAAAGAGTCTAGTATCCACTAAAGCGGATATATTCATCTTAAGACCTACTACGGCAAAGAAGATTGGTGTAAAAACACTCATCGCAAAACTGCGAATTTTTTCTACAACGTTATGCGGTAGTCTCTGCATTTGTCCAAATATAATTCCAATCGCAAAAGCACCAAAAACCACTTCTAGGTGAAGAGCTTGGGCAAGTGCACCCCATGCAAAGGTTAAAACTAAAACTAAGCTTAGAATTTTATCGTTATCATGATATTTATCTTGAATAAAGGCGAGACTTTTTTTCACTAGATAAAAGCCTACCGTAAAACTCAGCACAATAAAGAGCAGTACTTTAGCTACTGATGAAAATAAATTTATCCAGGTGAAGCCATTTGCAGCCACCATACCCACTACCACGGATAGTAAAGTCCAGCCAATAGCGTCATCAATCATTCCTGATGCGATAATGATTTGACCGAGATTTCTGCGAATTAATTTCAGGTCGATTAAAACTTTGGCTATAACAGGAATGGCAGAAATTGACATCGCTGTCGCAATGAATAAAGCAAAGACGTGGCGATTGTTAGGGTCAGTAAGAAGGTCGTCTGGCAGAAATTGACCTAGATAAAAGCCAGTAATAAATGGCAGTAATATTCCACCAAGAGAGATTAAAGCAGCAGTGCGTCCTCGACGTGCAATGAAATTTAAATCAGTCTCAAAGCCAGTGATTAAAAGTAACAGAATTGCACCAATTAGACTAATGGTTTCGAGTAAATAACCTTGTATCGGTGTTGAGGGAATTATAGTCCCAGGGAACCAAGGAATCAATCCGCCCAGAAATGATGGTCCTAAAACCACACCTGCAAATATTTCTCCTATTACAGATGGTTGTCCCCAGCGTTGTACCAGCTCTCCAAACACTTTTGCAACTAAGAGCAAAACAGCAATTTGTATAACAAGAGCCAAAACATCGGCATGAGCAGCCGAGCTTATTATATTCACATTTCTCCGATTAAGTATGAATTGACTTTCAACGATTATAACTTATTTTTTGTTTATAATTGTTGAAAGTCAAAATATCCCTAGGGTGAACTTGTTATACTAAAATGCACTCAGTATTAATTCTATATTGTACTTCTCAAGGAATTAATAGCAGTTTGATGGGAATTAATCTGAGTTTGCCATTGACCTATTTTAGAGGTACTAGGTTCAGGCTTAGCATTTTCTTGTTGGATTTGACTTTGGTAAAAACTAAGCATCCCTTCAAATACATCTATTTGCATTTGAGCGATTCCATCGTTAGCATAGATTCCAGGAGAACCT
>JBMOEX010000078.1:0-10027 GCA_049314535.1 Vampirovibriophyceae bacterium
CTCTAGGGTCTCTTTCTGTATAGCTTTAGTAGATTTAGGATCCATGGCTGAAGTTTTATTAGTGTCAGTGGATTTAATCGAATAGCCTTTTTCTAGACTGCCATCAATTTTGTACTTTATTCCAGCATCATTAAGTAATTCGTTAAATTTAGCGACATCACCAAAGTCTTTATTGATACTAGTTATAAAACTATCTACCTTTTTCTTATCTGCTTCCTTTTTAGGATCTAATTTAGATAAATCTTCAAGCTTTGAAGAGATCGTGGTATCTAGTGTTTTTAATTTATCTAAAGAGCTTTCATAACTTATTTCATACCACTCGTTTTTAGCATCCTTATTATTTAGGTTTCTCTGTTCATCACTGAGCTTACCAAAATTAGTAACTAAGCTTTTTCTAAGTTCGTTTACTAAAGTTGGGTCATCCTTAACTTGATTGATGAGAGCATTAAAGTTCTGTAAAAATTCTTTACTATTAATGGCATATTTTTCACCATTACCTTTTAAAGCCAAAAGCCCTTGATAAAGATCACTTGCTTGTTTTTCTTTATCTGCGCCCGCCTCCTTCTTTGCTGTATCTAAAAGACCTTGCATTATTTTCTGCTGTTCTGCATTAACGTATTTATCAGTATCATTATTTAAGTTTCGATAATCAGCAAAATTTAATTTATCTTTACTCGCGCTGAAAGGGTTTTCAGGAAGCTTAAGGGAAGAGTCACCCGTAAATGGGGTGATTATTTGTGTGAAAAGATTAGTAAGGTCTACCATAATAAGATCTCGTATTACCTTTTACTTTATGCATAAAAAGTTAGGATATGGTTATGATATACCACTATCTGGCGCATTTATATTTTAGGCTTTTAAGATAAGAGGTTTTATTAAAATGCCGTGATAAGATTAGGCTCTAGTATGAAAGCGGAAGTAGAAGTTTCTAAAGATATCGCTAAAGCATTATTAGAAGTTAAAGCTGTTTTTCTTCGTCCAGATGATATGTTTACTTGGGCATCTGGAATTAAGTCCCCGATCTATTGTGATAATCGAATTACACTGTCTCATCCTGAAATCAGAAATCTAATTAAAGATTCTTTTGTGAAGATGATACAGACTAAGTTTCCAGCAGTAGAGTATGTGGCTGGTGTTGCCACCGCTGGTATACCTCATGCGGCATTGATCGCAGATGCTTTAAATTTACCTTTGGTTTATGTTAGAGGTGGTAATAAAGATCACGGTAGAGAAAATTTAATCGAAGGAGACTTAGCTAAGGGAGCTAAAGTTGTCGTTATAGAAGATCTTATTTCTACTGGTACTAGTGTGATAAATGCTATTCACAGCTTGCAAGCAGCATCAGCAGATGTTCTTGGACTACTAGCGATATTTGATTATCGCTTGGCTAAGTCAATTAAGAATTTTTCAGCTTTGGATTTACCTTACTATACTTTATCTGGTTATGATGAATTGATTGAAGTGGCTCTAGATAAGGGTTATATCGAAGAGAAAGATGTAGAGTTTTTAAAAGACTGGCGTAATTCGCTTAATTAAGCGCAGAAATTGGAGTTCGGTAGTATGGGCGTGTAGCCGAACGAACAAGTTCAAGGCTGAGGAGGACGAATGACCGCAGTGTACTTTAGGTACATGAGGATCATGAGGACAACGAAAACGCAGAAATTGGAGTTCGGCTACACGCCCCTTATTTCTGCAAAGCATGATCTTATGTGAGATGAACCGAGTTCAGCCTCAACTTTCAAGTAAGGCATTTCATCTGCCGAAAAGATTTTATAGTAAATAGATTGATGCTGGTTAATGAAGAGTGTCTCAAACAGTGCGTTTTCAACTATGCCATTCTGCCCAGTGAGGAAATATTTAGGAGTATTTTCACCAGAGAATATTATTAATTTACCTTTGTTTTGGATTAGGTATTTAAAATAGCGTGCCTGACAGTCTTTACAAGGCAGTAATTTCTCAGGACTATAAGAGCCATATTCTTTATTTCTGCGATAGAGGAAGAGGAATTTTAAATCTCTTAAATCCTGCCTGTCATTCTCGCAGGCTGAGCTAATGGCCTGCTTTTCAGCACAATTGCGGTGTTCTTTACAGGAAAGTAAATTTGCACTAGGTGGGTCTATGTTAGCTCCAGCATGAATGATATATTTATTTTCTAAGCGTGGAAAAGCTTTTATAGACGTGCTTCTAGTAAGGCTTGGATTTAATGGAGTTTGGAAAACGGCTATCGCACTGTATGCTGCGTGGGAAACTGGACATATCGCGTCTTGGTTTTTTTCTAAGATGGCGTTGTAAACACTTTTTAAGCCTTGTGGATTTATTCTTAGGCTTTGAGTCCAGTATTCATCGAAATAGGGGTTATTTAAAGATTCAAATAATTTTTGCACTGAGCTTGAAGCCTCAAGCTGTTTGAGTTTGCTACCTGTATCGAAGTGGTTTTTTGCTCTGATGTTTTGGTTCCTCTATGAGGTGACGAATTAAGCCCCGATAGGGGCTTGTGTGTTTATATTATTGGGCGCTTGGGTTAAGGAGGGGTTATGGGATTCTCTATTTCAAGACTCTTGCTGATAAAGAATAGTATAGAGTCATTTTAAGAGGAATAATATAAAGACAGGATCTTAAAGTTTTTCATATAATCTTTGTAAATCCATAAAAGCTCTTTCTTGAATACTTAGATTTTCTCCTTGTTGTAATTTTTGATTAATTGCATAGCTGTGTTTGAGTTGTGTTACCCCTATGGCAGAATTCGCCCATATGAATTTATTGTCATGACTTACTGAACCCTCGGTGCAGTGAGCTAGTTCGTGATTAAAGATTTGAAGGGCGGTATAAATATCGCTTTTTAAAGCTTCTCTATTTAGTCCAATATTGCTGCAATTATTCCAATTTAAGCCTAAAGCTCCTTCAGCTGTGTAAACTAAAACTGTTTCAGGATTTATTTCTATGCCAGTAGAAAGCTTGATGTATTGTGAGAGTATCTTTATCTTTTCTTTTTCTACATCGGTTTTATTTTGAAGCTTAAGATTTTTAACAGAATGATAGTGAACTTGCCCTGACCCCTCATCTTCTTTATTAGCACCTTTGACATTTGCAGGGGTTACTGAGTTGATTAATTGCCTGATGTTTGCACCTATTTTCTCTTGATTATTAATTGCTTGTATTTGATTTTTCTCTCGAAAATCGTCAAGAGCCTTTTGATTAGATGCTCTTTGCTCAAGCTCTTCAGGAGACAGAGGGTGTTCAAGTCCATTATTCTGCCCAGTCCCATTATTCTGTCTAGCCCCATTGTTAGTAAGACCTTGAGGTGATGGTGGCTGTTTAAGTCCATCATTCTTTGATGGGAAAATGAATGGTGAAGTAGTTACTGCTATGGTAATTACCGCTCCGATGCAGGCAAGCCAGCCCCATCCACTTCCATTTTTCTTCTCATTAGCCTCCTCTGTTGAGATTGCTTGTACTGATTTGAGATCATCTACTTTAACTAGTTGATTTTCTTTTACTTTTCCACTTGAAGAGAATTCATATCCCTTTAACCCAAACTCTAAAACGAGCTTACCATCAGCTATTGTAGATCTGTAAGCTTCGGTATCTTTATCATAAGCTTTGAGTATAAGTTGTTTACAGTGAGTGGTGTAGTCTTCTTTTAATCCAAATTTATATAAAAAGTCTTTATTAGCAAGCATAAGATCATTCTCGGAAATATAGTCTCTTTTTAAACCTTCTTCTATAAAGCCTCTTAGCTGTAATAAGAAGATCTGTTCAGGGTTTTTTTTATCATAGCTAATTAATGGATGAGCTATTAAAGCACTACTGAGTTCAGGCACTGAAAATGTAATTTTATTAGTACCTTGTTCTGTATCTCTTACGGAGTAATTATATTTTTTTAAAAATTCTTGAAACTGATTGTAGAATTTTTCGGAAGTATCCACTGTAGCAGCTTCTGGCTTTAATGAAGATACTATGACGCCATCTTTTGCAGCTCTGTTAATATCATATTCTGATTTACTAGATAAATTATCTGATTTAATTTGAGCTGTTTTATCTATAAGTGTCGCTGCTGCTGGGCAGCCTATATTACTCATGAAGTCTGGAACTATGGATTTACCAGCGTCTCTTAGTTCTTTTATGTCTTTATCACTATCACCATAACTCTTGTAATAGTGCTCACCAAAGAGTTTTGTGAAGTTTTCTCTTGAATAATCGCCTCTCCATCTTAGTTCATTTACCATTTCTTTAATTAAGATCAGTGCTCCACTTTTTGCTTGATTATAATTATCAAGATTTTCTGATGTCCAGAAAGCCTTACTCTTATTGATTTGAGTAATAATATCCTCTGTTGGCATTGACTGTATGAAAGGTTTAAATATTTTACTGCCTAGGCTATATTCATCAAAAGGATTTCTGTCTAGAGTAATTTCATATTTTTGATTTAGAGCTACCGTCACGCCAGGTAAAGTATCCCAGCTTGAGTCGCTTGGATTCGTGCTTGAGCTTGTTTGTGTGAGATTGGTTTTCATTACTTGACCATTTAAGAAAAGTCGCCCAGAATCACCTTCTGCTAGCCATTTGATAGATCCTTCTTTTGATTCATAGTCTAGATTTGATAGATATGGGTTATTGTCATGAACCCCTAAGTCTGGCATCTGTCTTAGTGCTGCTTTAAGCTCAGGGTTACTAGTTTGAATGCTGTAGATACATTCATTTGAAGGCTTGGCTTTTTTTTCTTCAGCGACTAACCAGCCGGTGGTAAACTCAAATTGACTCTTGGGGACATGTTTTTGTAATTCTTCCTTGGAAATATATCTATAAGATACTACCCAGCCATTTCCAGTAATAGTAAAATGTTCAGCCCCAAAGCCTTGTGATAGAGCATCTTTAGGGCGAAGTAGTAAAAGGGCGACCTGCTTAATGCCGATACCGTTACCACCAGCTGAGTTTTCTCCTTTATCTGCAGAATAACCTGTTGTAAGTCCAGTATTATGGTTAAAAGCCCAAGGACCTATTACTTGAAATGTACTTGAATCGTTTCTTGTGCCTGATTCTTCAGTAAATCGAACGTTATTTAAAGTTTGTGCATTAGGTCTTGGATTATGGTCGATAAAATTTTGGTCGATTTCTCTTGCCATCCAGTCCCCATTGTAATTATCCTTGGCGGACTTATCCATAAAGTTTCCTGAGCTCACGATATGAGCTTCTATGAGATTAGGTGTGTTTTTTGGATATATCTTTTCTAGAGCTAGTCTGACCGCAGCTTGCTCATTTCTGATTGGTTCAGGTTGGTTCTTATGTATAAAATTCGCCCGAATTGTGAGTAACATAATATGCATATAAAGGTGGAAATTTAGATTTTTAGATAGTGGATAATTTGAAATTTCTTAAAAATATTAAAAGTTTGACGATTTTTAGTTTAATAATGTTACTAAGATGACGATTTTTGGGTTAAAAATGTTACCGCGGTGACGTTTTTTGGTAAGATATTTAATGATGTATGAATTTATAATCAGATCAAGGCTAGAAACACTAAAAAAAAATCTAGATCCAAGAAAAGTAAATGTAATTTTAGGCATAAGAAGAGCTGGGAAAACCAGTCTCTTAGAGAAATTTTTAGAAGCATATGAGCATAAATATTTATTTTTAAATGGAGATGATATTCAAGCTCAGGCTTTACTTAGTGGGCAGTCCATTACACAGTTTCAAAATCTCTTAGCTGGTTATAAGCTCTTGGTTATAGATGAAGCACAGCAGGTGCCAAACATCGGCTTAAATTTAAAGCTTATTATAGATCATGTTACAGATGTAACTGTTTTGGTGACAGGTTCTTCGTTGTTTGATTTAGATCAGAAGCTGGGTGAGCCACTTACTGGACGAAAGAAAACTTTTAAATTATTTACTATCGCGCAGTTAGAGCTAAATGCTTATGAGAATCCTCTGGAAAGCTCTGCTAATCTTGATAATAGATTAGTTTATGGTTCTTATCCAGAGGTCATTACTGCAATTAATAATCATGAAAAAGAAATATATTTAAGAGAAATAGTAAATTCTTATCTGCTAAAAGATATCCTTGTCTACGACGGGATTAAAAACTCGAATAAGATTTATAAAATACTTCAGTTGCTCGCTTATCAAGTGGGGAAAGAGGTGGCTTTTGATGAATTGGCGACTCATGTATCTATGAGTAAAAATACGGTTGAGAAATATTTAGATCTATTAGAAAAGAATTTTATTTTATACAAGCAGAGTAGCTTCAGTAGTAATCCTAGAAAGGAACTTAGTAAAAAGAAAAGGTTTTACTTCCATGATAATGGTATTCGTAATGCACTTATAAATAATTTCAACCCACTGAGTATTCGTAATGATGTCGGGGAGCTGTGGGAGAATTATATATTTTATGAACGGATGAAATTCCTTGAGTATAATGATGTTTTCGTAAATAGATATTTTTGGCGTACTTATGATCAGCAGGAGATAGATTTAGTCGAGGAAAGAAATCAGTGCCTGTCAGCTTTTGAGGTGAAATATAGCAGTAAGGCTAAATATAAGTTTTCTAAATATTGGTTAGAACATTATCCTGAAGCTGTGAATCAGGTTATACATAAGGATAATTATATGGGGCTTATTTCTTAAGGCGCAGCTTAGAGAACGCTATCCCAAAGATTCTGGAAAAATGATTTACTGGGATCAAGAAGACCTTCTTTCTTTTTCTTTTTATAAAAATAGTGGAAGAAGTAAAAAAAAGAATAAAGGGGGAAGGTGGCTAGAATCAGAGCGTTTATAATCAGTTCCAAGTTTTTACTAATCATTTGAATTCACCTTCTTTTCATCGTACTCTGATAAAATTTCAAACCCTCTCATGACGAATCTTATACCTAAAATTCCTAAAAGTAAAGAGATGAGAAATTGTTTTAAATCCAACTCTGTAAATTCATAGTTATAATCTGTTGCTAAACGAAAAATTATGGTCGAAGGGACGCTAAACATTGCAAGACCAGCATATTTTAAAATATCTGCTTTGTATTTTAAAGATTCTGGAATATCTTTCATTTAATTAAGCTTCGCAAAAAATTAGAAAATTTCTAAGGGGTCAAAATTCCCCAAATTTATAAAATCTTCCCCTGCCACAGCATTTTTATAAAATCCTGATAATTTAAAATTTCTATACCATCTTCAGTAAGGCGACTGGTATCTACTAGGCTTACAACGATTCGCTTTTTAATGGAAGGCTGATCTTTAATCAATTCCCTTAAGCCTTTTAGCTCATCTTTCTTTATTTTATTTGTAGCCTTCGCTTCTATCGCACACTCCATATCATTAATGATGAAATCCACTTCAGCAGCTCCGCTTGCAAGTCGCCAGTAGCTAAGATCCCAGAATTTTCTTTGATAAGAATTATAACAGCGCAGTTCGTGGTAAACCCAGTTCTCAAAAGCCTTGCCAAATAATTCTGACTTTATTTCTATATTAGAGCGGCGTAATAAATTATTGACGATACCTACATCGCAGTAATAGAATTTAGGTGCAAGAATTACCTTGCGTTTCGGATTTTCTCGATAAGCGACTAAAAGGCTGCCGATGAGAGTGTCTTCAAGTATTTGAAAATATTCTTTAACTGTTTTAGAAGAGATACCACAGTCTCTTGCGATGTTACTAAAATTAATTACTTCAGTATCACTAAAGGCAGCTGATCTTAAAAACTCGCTAAATACTGGAAGGTTTCTAACTAAGGCTTCAGCCGCTATTTCTTCTTTTAAGTAGTCACTGATATATGAATTCCATAAATCCTTAGCCTTATTAGTAGTGCTTAGGTAGTGCTTAGGCAGATAACCTTGGTTTATCATCCTGCGAAGATCAAAACTCTCACCGAGTTCTATCGCACTTAAACCATAAAGCTCATATTTAAGAGCTCGTCCACCGAGTAAATTAGCTTGTCCTTGTTTTACTTTTCGTGCAGATGAGCCGCAGAGTGCAAATTTTAAGTCATACTCTTCTATCATTAGATGAACTTCATCTAGTAATAAAGGAACTCTCTGTACTTCATCAATGATGATGGGGATAGATATATCTAAGCTAGAGGATTTTAATTTCTGTAGAATCTCTTCTCTTAGTAACCATGGCTCGTTTAGATATTTACTGTATATTTGACTATTTAGTAAGTTAATATATAAACCGTTATGGTAGCTAGCCTTAAGCAAAGAGCTTTTCCCAGTCTGTCTTGGACCCCAGAGGAAAAAACTGTCTTTCCCTTTTAAAGGTAATTCTAGTGCTCGATTTAAATTATCTAAGGTTTCCATCTATTAATTTGATTCAAAATGATGATAAATATATAGGTTAATATACCACGATAATTTGGAGTAGTACTTTTAATTATTCGGATAATTTGGAGTTGGTATAATTAAGCAAGTATGTCTTCCCAACAGAAAAAACTGCCAATAGGTATACAATCTTTTGAAAAATTGATTAACGAAGGTGCAGTTTATGTAGATAAAACTAAATATATTTATGAATTACTGAAACTTGGTTTTGGGGCGTATTTTTTAAGTCGTCCACGCCGTTTCGGTAAGTCGCTTCTGGTATCGACTTTGGAAGCTATTTTTAAGAATAAAAGGGAACTGTTTAAAGGCTTATGGCTAGATAGTTCTGAGTATGCATGGAAAGAATTTCCCGTAATTAAATTTGATATGTCTACGGTGGCTCAAAAGACAGATATAGAGTTAATAGTAGGACTTAAAGATGCTGTAAAAGATAATGCGAAAAATGAACAGATAGTTTTAGAGGAGAGCGACAGCCCTGGGAGAATGTTCCAGTCGTTAATTCATGCTCTTGTAAAAAAATATGGAGAAAAAGTAGTAGTTTTAATTGATGAATACGATGATCCGATCATAAAACATGTAACTAGACCTGAGATGGCGGCTCGAAATAGAGAAGTCTTGCATGATTTTTATAAAATAATGAAAGCGGAGGATGCAAATCTCAGATTTGTTTTTTTGACTGGAATTAGTAAGTTTGTGAAAACATCAATATTTTCAGGCTTGAATAATTTAGAGAATATTAGTCTATTAGCAGAATACTCTCCACTCTTGGGTTACACTCAAGATGAGCTGGAAAGCTATTTCAGGGGATATATATTAAATTTTGCTGAAACGCAATCTTTGACTGTGTCTGCTGCTTTAGAGGAGATTAAGCTCTGGTATAATGGTTACAGATTTTCTGAATCTGAGATTAAGGTTTACAATCCTTTTTCCTCCTTACTGTTTTTTAAACATAAAAAATTTACTAATTACTGGTTTGAAACTGGGACGCCGACTTATTTAGTGGATTTAATTAAAAAAAAATTACCAGAAATTAAAGATTTTGAAGATGGGATAAGAGTTTTACAGAGATCATTTGAAAGCTATGAGATAGAGTCTCTGCCGATCATTCCTTTACTGTATGACACTGGTTATTTGACGATTAAGAGTTCTTCTACTAACAATATGATGCAAGATTACATTCTTGCCTATCCTAATTTAGAAGTGAAGAATGCAATGCTAGATAGTCTATTACTTGGATTCAGTGAAACATCAATGGAGAAAATAGATAATATTATTTTCTCTATCAGTGATGCCATTAGTACTTCAAATTTAGAGAAGTTCTTTTCCATTTTAAAATCCTACTTCGCATCCATCCCCTATGATCTAATCCCAGAGAAGAAGCTGGACGAAAAATATTTTCAATTAATATTTTATCTATTAATGCGTGTAAGCTCATTTAGAGTGAATACTGAGGATAGAACTAATTTAGGGCGTATAGACCTAGTTCTAGAAAGTGACACAAGTGTTTATCTTTTTGAGCTTAAGGTGAATTCCTCTGCTAAGGCGGCTTTAGAGCAGATTAAAGAAAAGAAATATTATGAAAAATATTTGAATATCCACAAAGAAGTGCTAATTATTGGTGTGAATTTTTCTTTAGAAGAGAGAAATGTTACGGACTGGGTGGTGGAGAGCATCGGACTTTAAGTGGAGCTTGTGTCTTCACGTGACTTGCTTCTGAAAGG
>JBMOEX010000079.1:0-9822 GCA_049314535.1 Vampirovibriophyceae bacterium
TGAGACTTATTTAGCTTATGGCCATAGTCTAAGACCGTTTATTACAGATGTATCTCTAGATCTTTTTCATGCAAGAAAGAATGAAGAAAATATTTTATTCGAGGGCGCTCAGGGAACGCTTTTAGATATAGATCACGGTACTTATCCTTTCGTTACTAGTTCTAATCCTATTGCTGGTGGAGCAACTATCGGTACTGGTGTAGGGCCTTTATCTATTAATGCAGTAATCGGTGTAGCTAAAGCTTTTACGACTAGAGTCGGTGAAGGTCCTTTCCCGACACAGCTTGACGGTGATTTAGCTAAAATCTTAGTCGCGGAAGGCACTCCGTGGGCGGAATTTGGGACTACTACTGGTAGAGCAAGAAAAGTAGGCTGGTTAGATTTAGTACTTTTAAAATTAGCAGTAAGAGTTAATAGTATTTCTTCTTTTGCTCTGACCAAGCTAGATGTACTTGATGATATGGAGACTATCAAAGCCTGTATCGCTTATAAAAATAAAGAGACTGGAGAAGTTTACTCTGATTTTCCTCTATGTGAAGATATGGCTAATCTAGAACCAGTTTATAAAGAGTTTGCTGGCTGGAAAAATGAAAGATCTCGCTGTAGGGATGCTAGATCTAGAAAGGATTTGCCTGCTAATGCGAAGGAATATCTGAATTTTATTGAAGAGACCTTAGGTGTGTCTATTGATATTATTGGCGTTGGTCCGGATAGGGAAGAGATTATAATTGATAAGTCTGTTTTTGAGAGAGCGAAAGCGGTTGTTTGATTGAAATTGTAAGATGTTACGTAACAATCCCTAACTATTTATCAAATCTTGATAAATAATTACTTTACAATATTGTAACTATTTTATTACAATAAGGGGGGAGTATTATGTTATTAGACAAGGGTGTTTTTATCAAGCTTTTTTTAGTGGTAGCGTGTTTTGCGCTAACTCTTTCAGCGAAAGCTTCTGTAAATATTGAGGTTAAATTTAAAGACAGTGCCAGTAGATCCGCATATTTCGACAGCTTATCTTCTGCAAAGTTAAAAAGAAATACGGCTACTTCTAGTACTAATGATTTTAATTTAATCCCCGTCTACACTTCAGCAAAAGCTTCAAAGCTTTTATTAAAGAAAAATATTTCTTCAAATACTCTAGACAAGAAGTTAGCAGAGAAGGGGCTAGATAATGTCTATAGAATTAATTGCGATGATGCTTGTGACCCCGATAAATTATTAAAAGAGCTTTCTTCCTCTGGTTTCTTTGAGTATGTTGAAAAAGATGAACCTTTAGATATTCATTTTGACGTTGTGGATCCTTTGTTAGAGTCTAATGGTTTCTTCTGGAATAAGCCTTATAAAGAATCTTGGCACTTAGATACCATTAAAGCTCGGGAAGCTTGGACTAAGACTACTGGTGCTAATACAATAGTCGCAGTTATAGATAGTGGCATATTAGTTAATCATCCAGAGCTGACTAAACAAATATGGGTTGATAAAACTAAGGTCTCTGATCTTAATGGAGATGGATTAGTTAACGTTTTAGACATGGATAATAATCGAGATGGTGTTATTAGTATCTCAGGTCAGTTTGGGGTTACTACTGGAGAATTGATAACAGGGTCAATCGGCAGGGATTTTATTGATGAAGCATATCCAGATTGGGTTATTTACTCAGAGGATGATAACGGGCATGGGACTTTTATTGCGGGGATAATAGCTGCTGAAAAAGATAATGGTAAAGGCTTAGCTGGAATAGTGCCTAGCTCTAAAATCCTTAGTCTAGCTACAGATCATGGGGCATTTACAGTAACAGCCACCCAGATGGCAGATTATATTAAATATGCCGTGGATACAGGTGCTGATGTTATTAATATATCCTCAGCTTGGCCAGAGGATTCTTCCTCTATTAAAAATAGCTTAGCTTATGCAGTGGCTAATGATGTGATTGTTGTTTGTTCTGCTGGTAATGATGGTCTTGATGCGTCATCAGCTCCTCGTAAATATCCTCGTACTTATGACAATGTAATTTCTGTCGGATCTGTAAATTTTAATAATGCTCTTTCTTCTTTTTCTAATTACGGAACTACTGTAGACGTCTTAGCTCCTGGAGAGAATATCGTTAGTACGATTTCTGACAATCAGACAATGTACCTCGAAAGACCATGGTGGGCTTGGGTGGGCTTCGAAAAAGATTTCGAGCATGCTTATATGAACTCTGATGGTACATCTTTCTCTTCTCCAGTGGTGGCATCAGCAGTGGCTATGCTAAAGTCTTTAAAACCTGACATCAACCTTGAATCAGTCTTAAAGGTTCTGAAAAATACTAGTAATACATCTTTTAACGCTAGTGGTAAAACTTTCTCTGCTGGGGTTGGGGTTTTAGATTTATCAAAGATGGTTAATGAATACCAAAATTACTTGGCTACGCCTACACCAACACCAACGCCAACACCAACGCCAACAACGGGTAAACTAGAAATTAGTCGTGATACTGTCAAGGAGATTTATGCAGATTTAGTCGGTTTCCTTTCTGTGACAGGTGGCAGTTATTCTCGTTACAGCTATGACTATACCTTGGTCGGTGGTGATTTGGATAGTTTTCAAATCAAGCTCAGTGACGCTTTATATGCTTCTAAAAAATTAGATTACGAAGCTAAGCCTTCGTATAAGTTGATAGTGCGTGCCACATCGCCTGATGGGAAGTTCTTTGACTCAGAAATAATAGTGAAGGTTGAAGATGTTAGTGGTATCGTTGATCCTAATGATAGCTCCATTTATTTAACTCTATCTCGTGATTCGATTCAAGAAAATTTAGCCATCGGAACTGAAATTGGGACTTTACAATCTAATGTTATTAATAGTCAATATAGCTACTCTATTATAGAGGGTGGTGAGAATTTTGGTATACAATCTGGGACTTATTCTTTTTCTTCCCCAGTTTTAGTTTCGAAAAAATCTTTTGATTACGAAGCTCAGAAAGACTATAAGGTTAAGTTGCGTTTAACTTATAAAGAAGATCCTACTATGTTTGTTGATAGAGAGTTTATTGTCAAGATTCTTAATCAAGTAAGTGAATCTAATGGTACTAATCCAGACACTGATACGAATTCTAGCTTTATATATAATTCAAGTAACTCGCTAAGTCTTTCTTCCCCAGTAGGTACTGTGCTTGGCACATTTACAGCAGATAGCGGTAACTCTCTATCTGTATATTTACTGGGCAGTGCAAAGACTAAGGCTAAAAAACTTTTCTCAATCGTAGATAACAAACTTGTTCTTAAAAAGACTTTAGGTCGTAAAATGAGAGGACAGGCAGTCTATTTAAGAGTAGGTGCTACTGTTGATGGAAATATAGCTGATGATGTTTATTTAACTGTGCGTGTGAATTAACTTCTTCATCACATATAGACTAAGAGCATTACTTAAATTAACTGGCAGAACTCTAGACAGCAGTGTTAGAGCTGAATTCATTTTCCCATGAACCGCTACGCCGCTTTTACCTTGCTGAAGAGTTTTTAGGGTGAACTCTGCGACTTCTTCTGAACTTGCGATAAAGCCTTCTGGTAAGCCTAGTGGATTGGCATTTGCGCTAGCAAAAAATTCAGTTTCAGTAACTCCTGGACAAATACATAGTACTTGAACCTTATTACTTTTATCTTCTTTGAGTTCTGCCATTAATGCTAGTGAGAAGCTTTTAACATAAGCTTTCGTTGCAGCATAGGCTGCCATCAATGGTACTGGCTGGAAACTGGCTGTGGATGCAATGTTAATCAAGGCTCCTTGTGTTGAACTCTTTAGATCATTTATAAATAGCCTGCTTAATTTACTGAGGCTATTTATATTGAGATGTAGCATCGTTGATAATCTCTTTATGTCAGAGTCAGCAAAGTAACTTAGGTCTCCCATGCCAGCGTTATTTATTAAAATATCTACGTTTAGATTTTCTTGCTTAATTTTTTTAAAGAGATCTTCAGCAGCATGCTCTACGGATAGATCTTCACTAAAAATAGTGATTTTAATATCACTGATACTCCCTTCTATTGATTCTTTTAGGTGATTTAATCTCTCTAATCTTCTTGCTGTAAGGATTAAATCATATCCTTCTTTTGCAAAAAGTTTCGCAAGCTCATAACCTATACCACTAGAGGCACCTGTAATTAAAACTGTTTTGTTATTTTTCATTAAGTATCAAGATACCATTTTAATCTGGAAAAAACTTTTTCATCCCTCTTGAATGATCTCCTTAGCCTTTTTATCATGGACTTAGCAGTCTCTTAAAAGAATTTTCCAAAATAGTATAACTAAGCTAACTCTGGAATTTTATTAAAAACTTCACGAGTGAAATCTACTACATACTGCATTATCCAGCCACCGACTAGTAAATAAGTAACGATAAGAGCTATTAGCTTAGGTACGAAAGTTAAAGTCTGTTCATTGATCTGAGTTATAGCTTGAAAAATACTTACTAGGATACCCACAATCAACCCTGGAATTAAAATAGGTATAGAGATTATCGCTGATACAATCAGCATTCTATTAGTGAGTTCAAGTATAAGTGTATCGTTCATTATTTTACGCTTAAAGAATTGTTCCCAAGCTTCTTAATTTGGGTTGAAACTGGTAACTAAATTCTCACAGATTATATTCCACCCGTCAACTAAAACAAACAATACTAGCTTAAAGGGCAAGGAAATGGTGGCGGGAGGCAGGAACATGAGACCGATTGAAACTAGGGCACTTGCTGTAATCATGTCTATAACTACAAATGGTAAGAATAATACAAAGCCAATCTGGAAAGACTTCTTAAGTTCGCTTAGCATGAACGAAACCATTAATATATGAAGAGGCATCTCTTCTGCACTTTCTGGCTGCTCGATTTTGGCTATTTTAAAGCCTAACTTAAGTTCATCCTCGGGAGTTTGGCTAAGCATGAATTCACGTAAAGGCCCAATAGCATTGGTGATAAACTCTTTTTCATCTATTTGTTTTGCTAGAAAGGGTTGTAAGGCTTTATCGTTTATCTGAGTGAAGTAGGGGTTCATGACGACGAAAGTCAAAATTATTGAAAGCCCGATTAATACTTGAGTTGGCGGTAAACTGCCTAGACCTAATGCTTGCCTGAGAAGCCCAAATACGACAACGAACCTTATAAAGCTAGTCGTCATAAGCAAGATAGATGGAGCAATGCTTAAAATAGTCAAGAGGATTAAGATTTGGAGACCTAGCCCTACTCCTTGTTGATTGTCATTAAAGGATATATTTAGTCCAGGGGCGGCTTGTACCGCAAGTAAGCAGCTAAAAGAAATTAAAAAACTAATAAGGCTGAAGCTTAAAATTTTTCTCTTTTGGATCAGTTCTAAAATTTTTTTAAGCATATAATCCAATTAAAACATAAAACCCCTCAGGGGATTACTCGCAATCTTCAATTTCTGCGTTTTCGTTTGCGAGCAGTTCCCTCTGAGTTTTGGGATTTTGCGAATCTCCAATTTCTATGTTTTGTATTTAGTAAAAATATTTAAATAAGAACTTAAAACTATTTAACAGCTTCAGACTTAAGTACTCTGATTCTTTGAACTAATCTGCTTTTCAGTCTAGCAGCTTTGTTTTTATGGAAAGTACTGCCTTTTGAGGCTTTATCTATAGCTTGGTAAGCTTTCGCTAATTTTTCATCAATGGCTTTTTCATCTTTAGATGTCGCAGCAACTAGGCAGGCCTTAATAAGGGTACGCACTTTAGACTTAAGCTCAGTGTTCTTTTTGTTATTACGAGCGTTAATCTCGTCTCTCTTTTTTGCAGATTTAATATTCGGCATAGGAAGGATCATCATAACATATCGTGTTATTCTTTTTTTAGGGAAGTGATGAAAAAATAGTTTTTCTTCACTAACTGTTTTTTTAAAGTTTATGTCTGCCCCTGTTTGCATTTTTACTGAAGAGCAATTCCCACATATGAGGAAAGCTGGTGCTCTGGCTGGTGAGATTCTACATCTGGTTGGAGAAAGGGTTCGTCCTGGAATTACCTTGCTTGAATTAGATACTTTTGCTGAAGAGTGGATACGCGATCAAGGTGCGATTCCAACTTTTAAAGGCTATATGGGCTTCCCTAGTACTTTATGCACCTCTGTTAATGAAAATATAGTACACGGTATTCCTACGGATAGAGAACTTAAGGATGGTGATCTGGTTAGTATTGATGTCGGTGTCACTGTTACTGAAGATTTTAATGGTAAGCCTTTCACTTATGTTGGAGATAATGCTTTTACTTTTCCCTGTGGGGAAATCAGTTCTAAAAGTAAAAGACTTTTAAAAGCTACTAATGCGGCACTCTGGGCTGGTTTGGAGGTTATTCAAGCAGGTAAGCATATTAGCGATATAGCTGCTGCGATAGAGGCTGTTGCTAAGGAGTATAGATTCGGTAACGTGAAAGAGTTTGGCGGTCATGGGATAGGTCCTAGCTATCACTGTCAGCCTTTTATTCCTAATTTTTTGGAATATTTTAATCATTTCCCCGATGATGAAATTAAAATTGGTATGGTGCTTGCTATTGAACCTATGCTCAACATTGGCGGTTCTGCAATTAAAAAGCACAAGGATGGCTGGACTATTATGACAGCCGATAGAAAAAATTCTGCTCATTTTGAACATTCGGCTTTAATAACCTCTGATTCGGTTGAAATTATTACCGATGTGAAAAAAACTAAAAATATTTTCCATCACTTCGATGAATAAATGATATTTTTAATTTTTGGAACAGACCTTTACTATTAAGGAGTATTTATTTGTCTAAAGAAATTATTGAAATGGAAGGAACGGTGGTGGAAACTGTTCAGGGAGCGAAGTTTGTGGTCAGGCTTGATAATGACCATGAGGTTTTAGCGAGTATCTCAGGTAAAATTAGAAAAAATTACATTAAGATTTTGCCAGGAGATAGAGTCAAAGTGGAGCTTACTCCATATGATCTCAAAGTTGGACGCATTACTTTTAGGGTAATTAAAAAACGACCGATCGAGGGAGAGGCAAAAAAAGAAGGGTAAACATAATCAAAAAATAAATAATTACTAATTTAGTTTAGGGTTATGTTAGAATTTTGATTTCGTTAAGCAGGATAGCACATGAAAGTTAGATCTTCAGTAAAGAAAATTTGTTCAAAATGCAAGGTAACTCGTAGAAAGGGTAGAGTTGCCATTATTTGCGAGAACCCTAAACATAAGCAGAGACAAGGATAATTTTTATGCCAAGAGTAGCCGGAGTAGATATACCTAATAAGAGAATAGTCATCGCCTTGACTTATGTGTTTGGCGTTGGACTTTCAAGAAGTAAAGAGATTTTAAAGAAAGTCGGCATCGGAGAAGATGTTAGGGCTAATACTTTAACCGAAGAAGAGTTAATTAAAATCAGAGATTGCCTTAAGACTTATGAAGTTGAGGGCGATTTAAGAAGAAGAATCGGTCTTGATATTAAGAGATTGATTGAGGTTAATTGTTTTAGAGGTATTCGTCACAGAAGAGGTCTTCCTAGCAGAGGTCAGAGAACTAAAACTAATGCTAGAACTCGTAGAAGTAAGAAGAGAGTTGCTGTTCCTGGTAAGAAAGTGGCTGCTAAGAAGTAATTAGCATAAGTAAGATATAAAGGTTTAGAATATGGCGGTAGTTAAAACAAAAGATAAGTCAAAAGTAAAAAAGGCTAAAAGAACAGTCCAGAAGGGCGTAGTTCATATTAGCTCTACTTTTAATAACACTATAATATCTATCACTGATGCAGCTGGTGGCGTTATTGCTGCTTCTTCTGCTGGTGCGGTAGGTTTTAAGGGTTCTAAAAAAAGTACTCCTTTTGCAGCTCAATTAGCTGCTGAAGCTGCTGCAAGAAAAGCTGTTGAACAGTTTGGTTTAAGAGAAGTAGAAGTCTTAATAAGTGGACCAGGTGCTGGCAGAGAGACTGCTGCTAGAGCTATACAGCTCGCTGGTTTGAGAGTTACTATGATTAAAGACGTAACTCCGTTGCCGCATAATGGTTGTAGAGCGCCTAGTGCAAGAAGAGTCTAAGTCGTTGATTAAGAGAGGATTTTAATATGAACATTGAATTAAAGATTGTTGTAGATGAAAGACCTGGTGAAGATGGTACTTTAAGGGGTACTGTTATGCTAGAGCCACTCTACAGAGGTTTCGGGCATACTATAGGAAATGTTCTCAGAAGAATTCTTCTCTCTAGGGTTAGAGGTTCTGCCGTAACTCATGTAAGAATAGAAGGCGTAAATCACGAATTCACTTCCTTGACTGGTCTTTCAGAGGATATTTTGCATGTAATCCTTAACTTAAAACAGTTAGTGGTTAAAGTGCATTCAGATGAGCCAAGAACTTTAACTTTAAGAGTTTCTGGTCTTAATACAGTTACTGCTGCTCAGATTGAATGTCCAAGTGATGTTGAGATTATTAATCCAGATTTGGAAATCGCAAATCTCGCTCCAGACGGTGTTTTAAATGCTGAAATTACAGTATCTAAAGGTTATGGTTATGTACCAGCTGAGGATCATGATGCTGTTACTTCTGTTGATGTTATTCCTTTAGATTCATTGTTCACACCGATTAAAAACGTAGCTTATTCAGTAGAAGAAGTTCCAGGACCTTCTGGTCAATCTAATGATTTTGATAGATTAACGATGGAAATCTGGGCTGATGGCTCCGTTTCTATCAGAGAAGCTATTGGACAAGCAGCAGCTCAAGTGACTGAAATGATGAATGCTGTTGTTGACTTTACTGGTCAAAAAGTAGGCGTTATTAAGACTGTTGAAGAAGCTTCTGCTGTAGTAGAGCGTAAAGAAGAAGATAAGGCTGTAAGCGTCAGTGTTGAAGAGCTTGAGTTATCAGTTAGATCTTATAACTGTTTAAAGAGAGCTAATATAAACTCACTTTCAGATCTTTTAAAATTATCTGATTTTGATTTAATGAATATTAAGAACTTCGGTAAAAAATCTGCCGAAGAAGTACTTGATAAGTTAGAGACCATGGGTTATTCACTAAGAAATAGAGAATCATCTTTGAGTCATAGTATGGATTACTAAATTTCTGAGTTTTAAAAAATTTAGATATTTGAGGATTAAAGAAAATGAGACATAGAAGAAAGAAAAGAAGAATGGGTAGAGCGGCAGATCAGCGTAAAGCTGCTCTTAGAGCTCTTGCTACTAATTTACTGAGAGAAAAGCAGATTAACACTACACTTGCAAACGCAAGAGCAGTTGCTCCAGAAATAGAGAAAGTTATTACTCTTGCAAAGAGAGGAGACTTGCACGCTAGAAGACAAGCTGCTTCTTTTATTTTTGATAAAGCAGTGGTTCAAGATCTTTTTGATGCTGTAGTGGATAGATATAAAGAGCAGACTTCTGGTTATACTAGAATTATTAAGAATGGCTTGCGTAGAGGCGATAACGCTCAGCTGGCGGTTTTACAGTTAGTTTAGATTTAATTCATTTATTTTTTTGACTAAACACTGCAAATTATCCCCCTTTGTTATAAAATAAAAAAAGACCATACTTCTCCCCCCCCCTGAGTATGGTCTTTTTTTATTTTCGTGAAATCTAGTTCAGAATTCATTTTAAAGAGAGCTTCTGTTGATGACGTTGATGCTATTTTTGCACTCTTAGATTTTTTTGCGTTGCGTAAATTATTATTACCTAAAACTAAAGATCAGCTGTACAGGCAGATAAGAGATTTTAGAGTTATTTACAAGATAAGTAAGGACGAGGATGACGAAAACGCAGAAAATGGAGTTGTGCAGCGGTCTTTAATTGCCTGTGCTCATCTTGATATTTTTACAAATCAGCTAGCTGAAGTTAAGAGTT
>JBMOEX010000080.1:0-9801 GCA_049314535.1 Vampirovibriophyceae bacterium
TCTTTCATGGATTTAAAATTCAATAGTGAGCAGCTAGTACTTCAATTAGATCTTCGAGGGGTCTGCGTAAGCTCAGGCTCAGCTTGCACTTCCAATAAAAAAAAATTTGAAGATTCTTTCATTGAAAGTTCTTATGTCCTTAGAGCTTGCCACATAGATGAAAATATTGCAAAAAGAGCTATTCGCATATCACTCTCATGGATGAATGATGAGACAGAACTAGAGAAATTAACTGAGATAATAACAAAGCTCGTTTGACAGGTTTGTGATAAGGGTAGAGGATTGTATAGTAAGGAAGAGGCATTCAATTATCTTAGATGGCAGAAGATGAAGACTTGTTAATAGGCCCTAGCGAAGCTGACATAGATGAAACTCGTGAATTCCAGAGAGATCTGAACGTTGACGAGGAGGTTATTTTTAAGCAACCGAAGGAAAGCTCTCCATTAGTTAACGACAGTGTTTATCTATATCTCAAGGAAATAGGTAAAATACCCACCATTAACGCTGATCAAGAAATTGAGACAGCTAGAGATATTCAGTCTGATGATAAAAAAATCTCGGATAAAGCTCAAAGAGCTTTAGTAAGAGCTAATTTAAGATTAGTTGTAAGTATCGCCAAACGTTATGCGAGAAACTCTAATCAATTATTAGACCTGATACAAGAGGGAAATCTTGGATTAATGAAAGCCGCTGCTAAATTTGACTATAAAAAGGGTTATAGATTTAGTACTTTCGCTACTTGGTGGATTAGGCAGTCCATAAGCAGATCTATTGCAGATAAATCTAGAACAATTCGTATACCTGTTCATATGATCGAATATGCCTCTAAATTAAACAAAAGCAAAGTGGCTCTAAGACAGGCGTTAAACCGTGACCCAAAACCTGCTGAGATAGCCAGTCACATGAATATTAGCTTGGAAAAACTAGATGAAATTGAAAACCTACATGTAAAAACAGTCTCTATGTCGACCAAAATCAAAGGTGAGGAAGGAGTAGACATATCAGACTTTATTGCTAGCAATAATGCCTTTGCTTCTCCAGATGATCACACCAGTGCAACACTGCTGCGCAAAGAACTGAAAACGATTATTGAAGAGTTAAGTGAACTTGAGCAAAATGTACTTTTTCTTAAATATGGCATCGCCACTGACAAAGAATATACCCATGAAGAACTTTCCGAGATTTTAGAAATCCCTAAAACTCAGGTTAAAAAACTTGAAGCTAAGGCATTAAGAAAATTAAAGCTTTATGCTAAAGATATTAAAGACCTTAAAGAATTTTTAAATTAAAGATAAATTCAGTCTCGCTTTGTTAAAATTTCTTAAAGGAGTAACTGAATAATCAATTTTTTTTATGTCTAATAATTTTCCTGATCTAGTTAAAGTCAAGGAAAAAGCCTTAGAAATAAGAGCTAATTCTTTAAAAATGATACATGCCGCTAAATCTGGTCATCCAGGTGGCTCGTTATCTATCGCAGACATACTCTCTGTTCTATATTTTGGTGGACATCTAAAGCATAATCCCCTCGACTCTCATGATCCAGAGCGAGATATTCTAGTCATCAGCAAAGGACACGCTTCACCAGCAGTATATTCAGCTTTAGCCCTAGCTAATTTTTATCCTATCGCAGACACTATGAGCTTTAGACAGCTCGGCTCAAAATTCCAAGGTCACATAGACAGTCTCAAAGTTCCTGGCGTTGAAATGTCAACAGGTTCGCTCGGTCATGGTCTTTCTAATGCTCTTGGTTTTGCTCTCGCAGCGAAGCTTGATAAATCTCAGCGTAAGGTTTTCGCCATACTCAGTGATGGTGAATTACAGGAAGGGCAGTGCTGGGAAGCTTTTATGGCTTGTGCTCATTATAAAACTGACAACTTAGTTGCGATTATAGATAGAAACCGCATCCAGCTTGATGGTGGCACAGAAACAACTATGGCACTTGATCCGATAGAAGATAAACTACAAGCTTTTAACTGGGAAACTGTAACCATCGATGGTCATAATCTTGAAGAGCTAGACCAAGCTCTGAAGCAGGCTTATCAAACAAGTAAAGAAACAAATAAACCATTTGCAATTATCGCAAATACTATTAAAGGCAAGGGAGTCTCTTTCATGGAGAATGCAGTAGGATGGCACGGAGTAGCTCCAAGTGACACTGACCTAGAAAAGGCTTTAGTAGAATTAGCGGGGAGTAAATAATTATGGGTGCAGCAATAGAACCATCAACAGAAAAAATAGCTACCAGAGTGGCTTATGGCAAGAGCTTAGTAGAATTAGCTAAATTAAACCAAGATATAGTCGTTTTAGATGCAGATTTATCTAGTAGTACTCAGACTAAATTTTTCGCTAAAGAATTTCCTGAAAGATTTTTTAACATGGGAATCGCAGAGGCAAACATGGTTAGCACTGCAGCTGGCTTAGCCAAAGCAGGTAAAATCCCCTTCGTGAGTAGCTTTGCGATGTTCGCAACGGGTAGAGCTTGGGAACAAGTACGCAATTCAGTCGCCCATAATCACGCAAATGTGAAAATCTGTGCCACGCATGCTGGTCTTACAGTCGGCGAAGATGGTGCAAGTCATCAAATTATTGAAGACATAGCTCTAATGAAAAGCATTCCAGGTATGGTAGTTATAGTTCCAGCTGATGCAAAAGAAACAGAGAAAGTAATGCAAGCAGTCACCGCTTACCATGGTCCAGTTTACGTGAGACTTGGCAGATCGGCATTACCAGTGCTTTTTGATGATAAATATGATTTTCAGATCGGCAAAGCCAATGTCATTAATGCTGGAGAAGACTTAACTATTATGGCCTGTGGCATTATGGTTAGTGCAGCAGTAGAAGCAGCTAAAATCCTTAAAGAAAAACATAATAAAAGCATTGAAGTCATAAACATTGCTTCTATAAAGCCTTTAGATACAGAAACTATTGTCAATTCAGCCTTGAAAACGAAAAACATCATAGTCGCAGAAGAGCATAATATCTGGGGTGGACTGGGAGACAGCGTAGCTAGTGCTTTACTAGAGAACTGCTCAGAGAAATTAAACTTCAAAAGGCTAGGTGTAAATGATTCCTTTGGTCAATCTGGGAAAGCTGAAGACCTACTAGTACACTACGGTCTTACGGCAGAGAATTTAGTTAAACTATCTTTAGATATGCTTCATTAAAATGTTTTACGACTTCAGCCGCACTTTATTTACTTTAGCTATAAGCATGCTTGCCGCAGTGACAGTATTTGACATTGCTGGCTATAATTACTCACCTATTTTCTTAGTACTTTTTCTTATCAGCCAGATCTTCACTAAAAATTACGCTACCGTTGGTTCTATCGCTTACATTATCTTGGGCATTCTTGGCATTCAGATTTTCGCCTTTGGTGCGGGGATTTCATATGTAACGCAGCTAGGCTTTATGTATTTAATTGCTTTAATCCCTTTTACGATTTTTGCTTTCCTCTATAGATCATCATTTGAAGAAACTTTAAACCACCCAAAAAAATTATTTAAGCCTTTAATTGCCTTTGGCATACTTCACCTTGTAGCGAATCTTCTAATTATGCTCACTGGCAGATTTAATATTTTCAAGTTTATAGACTTAAGCATATTAACTGGCTTAATTGATTTGCTTCTCGCTTATTTAGCCTTAATTGCTTTACAAAAAATTCGTTTAAAATTAGCCTCTGCTCAAGCGTAGTGGTGTTTCACAGTAGAGTTATAAATTTCATCTGGGATATAATCAAGAATCATGACTAAGCTATCTATTCAAATCAAGAAACTTAACCCCGATGTTATCATCCCTGAATATGCCACTAATGGCTCTGCTGGCTTTGATTTAAGAGCTTTTTTCATGGATCAGTCTTCAGTAACTATAAAAGCTGGTTCTAGAGGAAAGATTCCGACAGGAATTCAGATGGTTCTACCAGAAGGTTTTGAATTACAAATACGCCCTCGCTCTGGACTTGCTTTCAAACACGGCATCTCTTTAACTAATACACCAGGAACTATAGACTGTGACTATCGCGGTGAGATACAGATACTTATGATTAACCATGGCGAAGAAGATTTCACGATTAATCACGGTGATAGAATTGCACAAGGCGTTCTTGCACCTATATATCAAGCTAGTTTTACTGAGATTACAGAATTACCTTCAGAAGAAAGTAACACTAGGTTAGCTGGTGGCTTTGGTAGTACTGGAGTGGCTTAGCTGCTTTATTCCTAAAATTAACATCCTTTTTCTCGTCTTAACTGCTTTACAAAAACCATCTTTGCTTATAGATTATTAAAATGGCGATTACTGTTCGCTTCCAGAATCTTTCGCATGCGAATCACGAGATTTTAAAGACATTTAACTCAAGTACCGCAGAAAAAGCTCTAGAGGCCTACCAACCACTTACCGAGAAAGAACGTAAACTGAGGAAACTCAGGGCATTACAGATTTTAAAAGAAAGCTCAAACTCTAACTCTCTTGGAGAGATTAGTTTAGACAACAGTAGTTTATCTCTCGCACTAAAAAATGCAGAGGGGGCGACTCTTCAAGCCATGCTGAATTTACTTTCAGCGAAGATGATCGAGCAAAACAAGATTTTAGTTAATCAAAAAGCTCAGGAAATTAAAGATAAAGATGAAGAAGAGCGTAAGACTAAGCTAGAAGCAGAGAGAAAAGCTTGGGAAGAATCTCAAAGGGAGTTACTTGGGAATGAAGAAGAGCCAGAAGAAGCCGAAACTGAGAAGGGCTTAGTTGAAACGATTATTGAAGATATAGTAGGGAAGTTTGAAGATTTAAAAAAATTCACCTTAAAAACTTACCAAAACACTCTTGATTTCTTTACTTTAAAACGTCTTAAACAGTTCTATGATGATGCGATTGACATGATTAAAGACTTCCTATATAGACAGCCACGTGAATATTTTGAAACTGAAATCATTAAACCTATTCGTGAAATACCTTCTAGAATTCAGAGTTATATAGAAAGTAATATTAAAAAATCTATCGATAGATATAAGCGCATGAGAATACCTACGACTCTCAGCTTCATCTCACCTGCGACTTTCTCTAATAAGGATTTGAAATTTATTTTAGAAAAATCGACTATAAATAAAATTACTGAACCTAAGCCGAAAGCAGCACTAGCTAATAAAATAGATAAAACTTTAATTAACCAAACTAAAACCAGAAAATTTGCAAATAAAAAAGAAGCTATTGCAAGTCTGCATCAATAGTTTGTAAAATTATTACTGATGGTATTTACAACAGAGTCTCATAGTTCTAACACTAGGTCATTTGAAGCAGAAGTTAGGCAGGTTCTAGATCTAGTCATACATTCTCTATATTCTAATAAAGACATTTTTTTAAGAGAGTTAATATCTAATGCCTCAGATGCTTTAGATAAATTAAGATTCGCTGCTCTCAGCGAAAAGGAACTAATCGAAGCTAATGAAGAACTAGCGATTAAGCTAGTCATAGACAACGATAAAAAAAGACTGATTATCCGTGATAATGGTATCGGCATGAATGAAGCAGACCTCGCTTCTAATCTTGGAACTATCGCTAAGTCTGGGACTAAAGAATTTATTAATTCACTTAAAGAATCTGGCTCTAATCAGGACTTTAACGAATCTTTAATCGGTCAATTCGGAGTAGGCTTCTATTCTGCGTTTATAGTAGCTGACACTGTGACGGTCTTATCGAAAAAAGCTAAAGAAGAAACAGTAAATTTCTGGCAATCAAAAGGTGATGGTTTTTATACGTTAAAAACCGCTACAGATGAGGATATCGCAGAATTTATTAATCCTTATTTCGATACCACCAAGCAGGGAACTGTTATAGTCTTAGATTTAAAGAATGATGATGAAGCAGCAGCATTTTTAAAAGAGTATCAAGTTAGATCAGTAGTGAAAAAATACTCAGATTTTATCGAATATCCGATTAAGCTCAAAACTGAGAATCCCGAAAAAGGAAGCATCGAATATCAGTTAAAATCCATTGAAGATAAAATTAAAGATGCAAAAGATGAAGCAGAGAAGTCTTCAGCAGAGCAAGAAAAAGCTGACCTAGAGGAGAAATTAAATAACGAACCCGAGTTTGTATTTGAAATACTGAATTCTCGTAAAGCTCTATGGGCTAAAAACAAGTCAGAGATTAGTGAAGAAGATTATAAAGAATTTTATCGTCATATTAGTCATGACTTTAATGATCCTTTAGCGCATATTCACTTTAATGCTGAGGGCACTAATGAATTTACGGCTTTACTTTTTATTCCAGAAAAGGCTCCCTTCGATCTTTTCATGCAGGAAGATGTGAAAAGCTTACAGCTCTTTATTAACAAAGTGTTCATTACAAGTGAAACTGATTTACTACTGCCTAAATATCTTAGATTCGTTAAAGGTGTCGTAGATTCTAGCGATCTGCCTTTAAATGTTTCTCGTGAAATGCTACAAGAGAACCAAAAAGTAGTAAATATCAAGAAGAACATTACGAAGAAGATACTTTCTACTTTAGAAAAACTTAAAAATGATGATAAAGAAAAATATTCTAATTTTTTCAAAGAACTAGGTAAAGTCCTGAAAGAAGGTTTACATCTAGATTACAGCAATAAAGAAAAATTACTTGACCTTATGATGTTTGAAAGCAGCACTGAAAGTGCTGGAGTACTCAGAACATTAGAAGAATATTCTGATAAGTTAGATGCTAGAACAGACCTAGACGAGGAAGTACGTAAACATATTTACGTTATCACTGGTGAAAACAGAAAAGAATTAGAAAATTCCCCATATCTAGAAGCTTTTAAAGCGAAGGATATAGAAGTTCTGTTTTTGACTGATCCTATTGATGAGTGGGTGATTATGTCAGCTCCAGAATTTAAAGATAAATCCTTTAAAGCTATTAATAAAGGTAATATAGACCTCGGCACTAAAGATGAAGAGAAGGCTGAACAAGCTAAAAAGAAAGAAGAATTTAAAGATCTACTAAGTAAAGTACAGAATAACCTTGCAGAAAATATCAGCGAGGTTAGATTCACTGACAGATTAGTAAATACTCTTGCCTGCTTAGTAGTTAATGAACATGAGATGGGTGCTAATTTAGAAAAAATTTACCAGAGTGCTAATCAAAAAGTAGGGAAAAGTAAAAGAATTCTTGAACTAAATCCTAATCACAGAGTTATAGAAAAATTAAATAACAGCTTCAAAAACAATCCAGAAGACGAGCTCATTAAAGATTACAGTGAGCTTATCTACTTTCAAGCATTATTACTAGAAGGCTCTAAAATTGAAAATCTAAATCGCTATAACGAATTAGTAACTAATTTAATGTAAAGCTATATAAGACCTTCAGAGTTGAATCATTTTCAATTATTTTGATGCTATTAACCAGCTCATAACAAAGCTTGCCAATATAAACTTTGTGAGTGGGCAAACTCAGGGGCAAGTAAAAGTGGGAGCAGACGACATAATGACAAATTCAACAAATAATCGGTCAAAACTTTTCGTAAACGATGCAGATGACGAAAATAGTAAACCAGAGCATGATACACTAGCTTCTAGATCTAATGCTGAGACAGATGACAGTGAATTAAAAATAAAGCTTTTTAGAAAAATTAAAATTGAGCTAAATGCAGCCTAATCTAAAAGCTGAAATTTTAAATCTTAACTTTCAGTGAACTAACTAAACAAAACCCTCGCGAAGCGAGGGTTTTGTTTATTAATGGTAGTATTGAAAAAAAATGCTCACAGCAGGAGAATTAGAACAGCAGATAAAACACATTAGCCAAGACCCTGGTGTATACCTATTCTTCGATAGATTTAATCGCATAATCTATATAGGTAAAGCGATTAAACTTAGAAATAGAATTCAGTCTTACTGGAATGAATCGAACTGGTCGAATAGATATAAATTAAAATTCCTCGTTCCTAAAATTACGAAAATAGAAACGATAGTTACTAAATCAGAGAAAGAAGCTCTGATACTAGAATCTAACTTAGTCTTTAAGCATCAGCCACAGTATAACGTCTTACTTAAAGACAATAAAACTTTTCCTTGGTTAGTAATTACCTATGATGAAGCCTATCCAAGGCTAATCCCAGTGAGGGATATAAAAAAATTCAAAAAAAGACGGGATTCTAAAAATAAGTTTTTCGGTCCCTATACTAATTCTGGGGCGATGTATGAGAATTTAGAATTAGTAAATGAATTATTCCCCTTAAGAAAAAAGCGCACTCCTCCTTTTAAAAACCGTCCCTGCCTGAATTACGACTTGGGGAAATGCCTAGGTCCCTGTCAGAAACTAATCTCTGAAGAAGACTATGGGAATATGTTAGAGCAGGTCGAAATGCTACTTAAGGGTAATTACGATGATCTAAAATCTTTACTTACAGCAGAGATGCTAAAAGCTAGTGACGATCTAAATTTCGAGAAAGCTGCTAAATTAAGGGATCAAATTAAATCTCTGAAAACCTTTAATGAAGTACAAAATGTCATCTCAGTAAACTATGATTTAAGCCAAGATATATTCGCTATCGCCTATGATCCAGATGAGCAGTGTGATTTTGCCTGTTTACAAATATTTAAAATTAGAGAAGGGAAATTAATTAATCGCGAAAATCATGAAATTGATTTCGGTGAAGAGAACGATGCTAAAGAAATTTTCGAGTCTGCTTTTATGCAATACTACACTCAAGTCGCTGACAGTGATTTACCTAAAGAAATACTTCTAAGTGAGGAATTAGCTAGCCCAAAAGAAGAAAATGAAGTCTCGCAAGCGTGCCAAAATGGAGCCTCACCGTCAAACACCCTAGAGGAATGGCTCAGTGAAAGAAAAGGTTCTAAAGTAACTATAAACACTCCTAAGCGTGGTGATAAATATGCCCAAGTCGAGCTTGCTAAGCGTAATGCAAAGCTGATGCTCAGGAAAATGAAAATAGATATGCTTGAAGACAGCTCTAAAGATATTAACGTCGCCTTAGATAATCTTCAGAAAGCTTTAGACCTAAAATCTACTCCAAGTCGTATAGAGTGTTTCGATATATCTCACATACAGGGAACTAATGTCGTAGCGAGTATGGTCTGCTTTATTGATGGGCTTCCCGCGAAGGATCAGTATCGTAGATTTAAAATCAGCATAGATCAGAACAATGATTTCGCTTCCATGCAGGAGGTCGTGAAAAGACGCTATAAGCCTTTATCTAAAGCTCTAAAAGTAGAGTATGAAAATCAGGCAGAGCACGATATTCACGATAGCGAAGCAGAAAGCAATGCTGGACTAGATTCAAGCCCTAATCTCATTATTATAGACGGCGGCAAAGGGCAATTAAGCGCAGCCCGTGAAATTATGAAAGAGCTAAATCTTTCACACATTCAAATGGTCGGTCTTGCTAAAAGAGAAGAAGAAATATTTTTTCCAGAAAATAAAACACCCATGGTGCTTGATAGAAAATCGCCAGAACTCTTTTTAATACAGAAAATCAGGAATGAAGCACATCGCTTCGCGATAGAATATCACCGCAAACTGCGTGCTAGAAAGGCTAAGGAAAGTCTTTTAGATTCAGTTCCAGGATTAGGTCCTAAAAAGAAAAAGATTTTATTAGAGAAGTTTGGGACAGTGAATAAAATATTAGCAGCTAGCTTGGATGAGATAGAGGCTCTGCCTGGGTTTAATAGAGTTCTTGCAGAAAGGATTAAGGAGATTATACATGGGAGTTCTAATTAAAGATTCATTTAAGGCTGGAACACAGATTCATTTAATATCCTGATTACCTGTGATGGTAAAGCTTCCGTCTGCGTGTCAGCTTTATTCTGGGACTGATT
>JBMOEX010000081.1:0-9790 GCA_049314535.1 Vampirovibriophyceae bacterium
TTCCGACATCTAAACACCACCTCATTAATCTCCCTATTTCCCCTAAGATAATTAAAGCCTTCTGACATATACCTTGACTCATCTATAATCTGAAGCCCTTTCATTTCAAGGCTTTCAGCAAATATCTCAGATATCTTTAAATCCAAATCCTTATATCTAGAGTCTTGTAAAACGATATGTAGAGACCCAGTCTTTTTTAAAACTCTCGCTAGTTCAAGGAAGCTCAATTCCATTTTCATAAAATAGCTTTTTAAATTTTTGTAATAATAAGTCGCAGATGCTTTAGAATCGTGTGCCTGAACTGATTTAAGGATTTTTTTGGCTTTAGGAGTTAATGTAATTTCCTGTAGCTTTTTTTCAACGGTGGTAGTGCCGATTATATTTCGCCTTAATTGATTAATATCATTTACCCCCATCTTTAACCAAACCAACTCTGGGAGGGTCATTACCGCATAGTCAATTCTTGTGCAATACGGCGGAGAAGTTACTATACAATCAACACTAGAATTTTTAAGTGGTAACGTCAGTGAAGATGCAAGCTCTAATCGTGGTAATTTATTGGGATTTTGGCTAAGATCTTCTGCGTTAATCATTAATGAATCAATAGCTTTCTCAAAATCTTTTAAATAGCGCTTAAAATCAAATTCAATTAAATCTTGTTTTTCTTTAGGTCTCTTTATCCATGTAGGATTAGAGCAGAGAAAATTATCTAACTGCATTCTAAAGGCTTTTACTGCAATAAAATTAAGTAAATTTTTTAAAAATTCATCCTCAATTAGAAAAATATTTTCGCGAAAAGCATTTAATCGATAAGTACTTTTTTCAGTGAACCAGAGAAAATTAACACCATTAGCTTTCTGAATTTTAGCTCTTGAATTAATCACTTTAAGCTTTCTTATTTCTAAAAATAATTCTTGGGCTCGCTTCAGATCTTGTTTAGAAGCTAGTCTTGCATAGGCATATAAAAGAGTCGCAGGGTTAATATCTAAACCTATAGAGTTTAGATTTTTTCTACTAGCTACTCCTGTAGTAGTCCCAGAACCATTCCACGGATCTAAAATTAAAGAACCTTTTTTAAGTGCAGAGTTATCAATAGCATAATCTACAAAGGCTTCACTGAAACCAGCATAGTAATTAATAGCTGTTTGTGTGCCGCGTAATTTAGTGCTGGGGCATTCTGTTACGACCATATCTATATATTAACAGTAGTAAAGACCGCTACCGAAAAATAGCGATTATAGCTCTAGTGAGCTGTTTAAACAAAACTACTCTGCTTAATTAAAAGACTTTCAGCCGTCATTTCATCTGGCTTTTCAAGTCCCATAATATCTAAAATAGTCGGAGCTATATTACTCAGGCTATTCTGGTTATCTATATTATCTTTTAGCTGGTAAGTTTTATCTACTAATATTAGTGGTACAAGGTTACAGCTATGAGCAGTTCTGATAGTACCATCTTCATCTAGCATCTGATCAGCATTCCCGTGGTCAGCGGTAATGATTAATTTATAATCATTAGCTTCACAAGCAGCTTTAACCAGAGAAATTTTAGAGTCTACAACTTCTAATGCTTTGATAACGGCTTCCCAATTTCCAGTATGCCCCACCATGTCTGGGTTAGCAAAGTTACAGACTATTAGTTTGTAGTCTTTCTCTTTGTTTTCGATGGCTTTTATCAAGCCATCAGTTACTTCAGCTACGCTCATCTCTGGCTTAAGATCATAGGTAGCGACTTTAGGACTAGGTATTAAGAGTCTATCTTCATGTGCGAAAGGGTCTTTTTTTCTACCGTTAAAGAAGACCGTTACATGAGCGAATTTTTCAGTTTCAGCTATTCTGAATTGATTTAAGCCTAAGTTTGAAATATATTCACCAAGTGAGTTTGAGTAATTCTGCTCAGGTAAACTTTTTTCATCAAAAGCCACTGGTAGATTTAAGCTAGAGTCATATTCAGTAAAGCAAGTGTAAATCAAGTCTGGGTGAGATTCTTGGTAGGTTTTAAATTTAGTCGATATCTCAGTAGCTCTATCTGGTCTAAAGTTAAAGAAAATGACAGAGTCTTTTTCTTCGATTAAGCCGCTTTCTTGAATTAAAGTAGGTTCTACGAATTCATCAGTATTTCCGACCACTCTTTCCTGATTAGCATCTGCGTAATTATAGTAATTTAGAATCGCATCTTTCGCAGTTTTAGCTGTAAGAGTGCTACCCTCAGTTACGACTTTAAAGTATTTATCGACTCTGTCCCAGTTTTTATCCCGGTCCATTGCCCAGAAACGCCCACTTACTGTAGCGATATCTATTTCAGGCGCGAGTTTCTCCATTAATTTAGCAGAAACTTTTGGTGGATCATCTCTGCCATCACTGATAGCATGAAGCTTTATTTTCGTGTGATCTAATCCTAGTCTGCGAGCAAGCTCTATAAGTGCTTTTAAATGACCAATATGTGAATGCACGTCACCTTCAGAGATAAGACCCATAAAATGTAATTTAGAGTTATGAGTCTTTGCATGTTCTACAGCATTCACTAGGACTTGGTTTTTAAAAAAATCACCAGTCTGAACCATTTTAGAAATCTGTGTTAATTTCTGATCATTTATTCTGCCCGCTCCGATATTTTCATGACCTACTTCCGAATTTCCCATAATTCCTTCTGGTAGACCGACTAAAGGACCACTGGCGTTTAAAAAAGAGTGAGGATATTCGCTGATGAGTGAATTGAAGCAAGGAGTTTGAGCTGCAAGCATCGCATTCCCCTTTTTTTGTTTAGAGTAGCCCCATCCATCTAATATAAGTAAAAGAACTTTCTGCATTAAGTCTTATTATACTAATGCTGTCTTCTTTTTCTTTCTTTATTTTCATCATCATCTTTAATGACAGGGCTTGGCCCGCTTAGAGCCTCATCACTTTCCTCAATAGTAAATTCAGGCTTACTACTCTGAGGTTTATTCATTAATCTACTTAAGATATTAGATGTAGGTGCTTGAGATGGAGTAGTTCCTATAAGAGGCTTAGTAGTAATCGGAGTAACTCGATTATCACGAGATTCTTCTTTTTGAGGAACAGCTTCGGTCTCTGGTGCGCTAGTAGGTTTATTATTCAGAATAAATGGCTTAGAGATTATGGATTCTCTGTCTTCGGGTTTTACTGGGTGATATTTCTTGAAATAAGCTTCGAAAATTTTCTGAGCGACTGGAGCACAGATACTGCCCCCGTGACCCGCTCCCTCTCCGAATAATGCAAGAGCTATTTCTGGATTTTCATAAGGTGCATAAGCTATGAACCACGCATGTGTACTGTGCCTGTAGCCATAGACCTCTGCTGAACCAGTTTTCCCTGCTATTTGAATTGGTGCATAATCTCCGTACATATTACTTGCACCACCAGTACCGCTTTGGACGCACTGTCTAAGACCTTCA
This sequence comes from Vampirovibriophyceae bacterium, assembly GCA_049314535.1. Taxonomy (GTDB): domain Bacteria; phylum Cyanobacteriota; class Vampirovibrionia; order LMEP-6097; family LMEP-6097; genus LMEP-6097. The sequence continues at coordinate 3,416 of JBMOEX010000081.1, forward strand.
TTTAAAACTTTAAAGCTTTCAGGTTTTATATTATTGATAACCCGCTTGAATTGGTTTTTATTTTTATCTTTAATTACGTGTAATTGAGGAACTTTACCATAATTGGCCATGGTGGAAATCATCGTCGCAGCTTGTAAAGGCGTAACTAAAAGGAAACTCTGCCCTATAGATAAATGTAATGTGTTACCAGGATACCAAGCTTCACCCATATGCTTCTTCTTCCAGTTAGGGTCTGGAACTATACCTGCACTTTCATCACCGGTCTCTATGCCAGTCTTTTCTCCAGCACCTAGTAGTAGACCAATGCTGGAGATTTGTTCAGGCTTAAGTAATTTAGCGACTTGATAGAAATAAGTGTCTCTAGACCAAGCTAATGCTGTTCTCATATCCATAGAACCTTCATCTGAAGTCCAGTCACCAAACTTAAAGCCACCAAGATAAATAGCTCCACTTACGTGCAACTTAGTGGCTGGATCAATGACTTTATTTTCTAGTGCGGCGAGTACCGTAATAGGTTTCCATATACTACCAGGTGTGAAACCAGCTCCAGCCCTATTTAGAAAAGCTTTTTTCTTTGATAATTCTTGATAAATAGAATGTGGAATTCCTTCTGCAAAGAAATTTGGATTATAACTAGGTTTACTTACTAGTGCTAAAACTTCACCATTCTTAGGATTCACTACCACTGCTGCTCCCATAAGGTCACCCATAGCATCGTAGGCGGCTCTTTGAATATCTATATCTATGGTTAGATGCAGGTTATTACCTTTTTCTGCGACTTTAGTAAGTTTTTTCTTTGCTTTACCTGGGTTTAGTGATTTTCCATGCCTGTCAACGAATATTCTTCTTTCACCATCAACGCCTCTGAGCTGTTCATCAAAGAATTTCTCTACACCGCTTTTCCCAGTTTTATCTCCGAGCTTAAGTTTTTTTGGACTACTAGAATGATATTCTAGTTCTGCTTCATTAGCCTCCCCTACATATCCGAGTAGGTGAGCTGGTACTTCACCATAAGGATAGTAACGAATTGGTTGGCTCTCTACATCGATACCAGGTAATAGATGAGCGTTTTCATAGATCTTTATAGCTTGGCTAACGTCGATGTTATTAGCTATCTGTATCGGTAAAGGTACTCTAGGATTAGTTTCATTGAGTATTTTAAATAATTCACTTTCTGCTTTACCAGTAAGTTTGCTTAGATTACGAGCTAGTGCTCTTTTATCTTTGACATTACTTACTATGTAAGGGTAGGCGATTATTCTTAAAGACTGTTTACTGGTAACAAGGATAACACCATTCCTGTCATAGATAATTCCGCGAGGAGCCCTGATGAGAGACACTCTCGTGGAGTTATTTTTGGCTAAATTCTTGAATTTGCCATGCTCCCAAACCTGCAAGTAAAATACCCTTGCAAACAACATTGAAAAAAGGGCGATGGTTAATATGATTAGTAGTTGTGGGCGATTCAATTTATTTTTAGTATGTCATTTAAAGTAAACTTAGAGAAGTGGAACAACTTAATTTATTTAATGATATCCCTTCTACTAAGCCTCTTGCAGAAAAGTATAGACCACAGAGCTTTGAAGATTTAATAGGTTCTGTAAAAAAGAATCAAAATTTTATAAATTGGTTTAATTCGACGAAGAATCAGCAGAAATTTATTTCAATTCTTCTGTGGGGGCCGCCAGGCTCTGGTAAAACCACTATCGCTGAGCTTTTCGCTAAAAATTCGGGGAGAGTATTTCTGAAATTACAGGCATTTAACTCTGGGGTTAAAGAGTTAAGGGAAGCTATAGATACTCTTTCTCGGCAGCCTAAGCCAGGCATACTTTTTGTCGATGAGTTACATAATTTTTCTAAAAATCAGCAGGACGCACTGCTAAATGCTATCGAGCTTGGCAAAATAGTTTTTATTGGAGCTACTACTGAAAATCCAGCTATCGCTATTAATAAGGCACTTTTAAGTAGGTTAATTAAATTTGAGCTTAAGGCGCATAGCTTTGCTGATTTAAACCAGCTTATGGATAGGGTTTCAACGGAGGAATCTATCATTGTCGAAGAAGCAGCTAGAGATTATCTGGTGAAAACTTCTGCTGGTGATGCTCGTATGCTGTTAAATGCGATAGAGGCTTGCCTACTTAGTTTTGAGAAAGGGAAAGTGAAAAAACAATCTGGCATAGATAAAATTTCTTCAGCCGAAGCTGAAATCCAGCCAGTACCTTTAAATGTAATTACTTTTAACTTGTGCCAAGAATTAATACAGAGGCAGGTTTTCTCTGGTGATGCTGATTCTTACTACAGTTGTGTTTCAGCCTTACAGAAAGCTATGCGTGGCTCTGATCCGAATGCTTCTATATATTGGTTAGCGAGATTACTAGAGGGAGGAGCCGATCTAAAAGCTGTGGCGAGGCGTATTTTAGTAACGGCTAGTGAAGATGTGGGTTTAGCTGATAATCATGCTTTAGTAGTAGCAGAAGCTGCTTATAGAGCTGCTTTAGAATTGGGTATGCCAGAGGCGAGGATTCCACTTGCTCAAGCGGTAATTTATATAGCGAATGCAAAAAAATCTAATAAAGCTTATAAAGCGATTAATTTAGCGATGCAGGATTGTAAAAATTTTGAAAAATATCCGGTACCTTTTCATTTAAGACCTTTAAATTTTGCCTGCCCTGCTAAGTCTGACAATGTAGGAGTTAATCCAATTACTGATTATAAGTATCCTCATGATTACGAGGGAGCTTATGTCGAGCAGGAATATATGCCATTTGAGTTGAAGGATAGGGTGTATTTTGATTTTTGAAAACTGTTATTCTATTCTATGGAGCTTTTAAAGCAGTCTGAAGATGATTAAAGTTGAACATTTAAAAAAATCATATGGCGAGAATGAAGTTCTTAAAGATATAAGCTTTACCGTGGCTCGGGGAGAAGTGGTTGCTTTAATAGGTTTCTCTGGTAGTGGTAAAAGTACAGCTTTAAGAATAGTAGCGGGGCTTGATAAGTGTGACGCTGGTACAGTTGAGCTTTCAAGTGAAAAAGTTAGTATGAGTTTTCAGTACTCTGCTCTCTTTGATTCACTTTCAGTGCGAGATAACATCGCATTTCCATTTGAAGTCGGTGAAAATTTAAAGCCCCTTTCTCTTGATGTTATAAATAAAAAAGTAGATGATACGCTGAATCTAGTAGGCTTACCAAATACTCAAGATCTTTTCCCAGCCCAGCTTTCTGGTGGTATGAAAAAAAGAGTGAGTTTTGCTAGAGCGATTATAGATGATCCTGAAATTATTCTTTATGATGAGCCCACTGCTGGACTCGACCCTATGGCAAGCACTGTAATAGAGGATTTGATAGTTAAATTGCAGCATAAAATGAATGCTGCTTCTGTAGTCGTAACTCACCAAGATACTACGATTAAAAGAACAGCACAGAGAGTGCTTATGCTTTATGGTGGCTGTTTGGTTTGGGAAGGCACTCCCGAAGAGCTTTTTAATCCTAAGAATGATAATCCTTTTGCAAAGCAATTTAGGGAAGGGGCTGTGGAAGGGCCTATGAATTTGTTGTCGTGAGATTTAATCCCTAACCACATTCCCACCAAAAATACTCACCCCAGCCTGTAAAACCTCATCTAAATAAGCTTCTCTGTCACAGCAGTTATCATTAGAATCTTTTCCAGTACTAGCGTTAACAGAATTCATATTTAAATTCACATCAGTATTATTAGGAACATTTACAGTAGTAGGCGTGGTGGCAGATAAATCAGACCTTTTTATAATAGGCTCACTATGCGCTTTTTCAGAAACACTAAAAGAGGCTTCTTTTTCTGTGACCCTTTCCGTAACCCTTGCTGGCGTCACTGTAGGAGTCATAGCTGGCTTAACTTTCACTGAGTCATTCACTACACTATCCGCACTAGCCATTCCAGAATCTATCTGAATTTCAATAAACTTAATTTCTGGATTTAAAGCCTGTTTAAGAGCTTGAATAAGTTCTTCATTTTTAGCTTCCAGCTTGGTTTTTAAAAATTTAAATTTTTCAGGTATGGCGAAAATAGCCTTTTCTCCACTACTAGAGATCAATTTTGCGGTACTACTATTGATAAGCCCTTTAGTCGGTGGGTTTAAAAACTGCATGAAGTCATCGGCAAGCGTGCTATCTTGCACCGCAATCTCTTCTACCTCTAAGAAAGGTTCAGCATTAATCCTCTCTACATTTTCTGCGACCTTAGCTTCAGTGCTTACTAAATTATTTCCATTAAGCTCATTGCTGCTGCTCATATCGCTTACTTTAATTTCATCTCTAGTATTAGCTTTACTTTCAAAATTGCTCACTGTTGCTGATTCAGCGAAGCTCGGCTTTTTCGAACTCACCGAGACAGCCACCCCTAGAGGCTTCACCGCACCACCAGCGAGCCTATTCTCTAAATCAAGAATTCTCTCTTTTAAATTCTTAATATCTATAAAATCTTCTCGAAGAGATAGCTTCAGGCAGAGTGTTTTAAATAATTTTTTAGCTTGCGAACTCTGCTTAAGTATAGTTTCGTATTTAGATATCTCTTCTGCGATATAAAGGATTTCAGCTTTAGTGATATTTTTCTCATTAATTAAATCTATGCAGGGCTTAAGTTCTTCTAAGCCTTCATTTAGGCAGAGTTCTTCTAAGATTTTTATACTGCTTTGCAAAAGTTCGCCTGTAAGTATCTGTGGGTCTGGGTTCTTTAGGAAAATATTTTCTATTTTATTTAAAAGTTCTAAGGTATCTTTATTAATTATGGATAAAAATAAGCTGAAGACCTCTCTTTCAGATACTTTCCCTAAAGTCCTTTCTATAATCTCTTTAGAGATGCTTTGATCTTCTTCATTAAAGACACTAACTTGCTCTAGCATGCTTAAAGCATCTCTAAGAGCGCCTTCCGATTCTTCTGTTATGAATTTCAAGGCTTCGTCGCTAATGTTAATCTGTTCTATATCACAGATCTCTCTTAATCTTTTAAAGCAATCTTTCTGGTTAATAGGCTTAAAACGAAACTGCTGACAGCGACTTACTATAGTGGGTAAAACTTTATGTGCTTCGGTGGTAGCTAAAATAAATACTACATTTTCAGGCGGTTCCTCGAAAAGTTTAAGTAATGCATTGAACGCATCCTTGCTTGCCATATGGACTTCATCGATTATGTAAATTTTATAATCACTGTTAATCGTAGATAGGCTGGCTTTAATGACTAAATCTCTAGCATCATCTACGCCACCGTGGCTTGCAGCATCTATCTCGACTACATCTAAGTCGCCACCATTTGTGATATTAATACAGCTAGAGCATTTACCGCATGGAGTTAAAGTCGCTTTCTCTCCAGCTTTCTTGTTTTTACAGTTAAGTGATTTAGCTATTATGCGAGCAGTACTCGTCTTACCAGCTCCACGTGGACCAGTTAATAAATAAGCACTAGCTATTTTATTATTAGTGAAAGCCTTTTCTAAAGCAAGCTTCACATCATCTTGCCCAACAAGATCTCCGATACTTTGAGGTCTATATTTAAGCGTGAGCATCCACTACATCGCCATTATGCTGTAACCACAGTCTACGTGAATTACTTCACCTGTGATACCGCTAGATAAAGGGCTTGCAAGGAAGAGGGCTGTTCCAGCAACTTCTTCTAATTCAACATTTCTTCTTAAAGGTGATATCTCCGCATGGCGATTCATCATAGTGTTTAAATCCGCAATGCCTCTTGCTGCAAGGGTTTTAATCGGACCGGCAGAAATGCCATTTACTCTAATATTCTCTTGACCTAAATCCTGAGCTAAATATCTAACACCAGCTTCTAAGCTCGCTTTAGCGATACCCATCATATTATAGTTAGGCACTACTCTTTCAGCACCTAAGTAAGTAAGAGTGATAATGGAACCACCACCAGCATTATTCATAAGTGGTCTAGCTGCTCTTGCCATCGCAGTTAAAGAATAAGCAGAGATATCCTGAGCTATCGCAAAATGCTCTCTTTCTGTACTGATATAGCCACCTTGTAAAGTCTCTTTAGGAGCGAAAGCTAGGCAGTGAACGAAAATATCTAAGTTCCCATTAAATCTATCTGATACAGACTGGAAAGCGGAAGAAATCATATCATCCTTAGTAACATCACAGTCTACTAATAAAGGGCTTTTCATGTCTTGAGTAAGTTCTAGAACTGTCTCTTTAAGCCTATCTCCTTGATATGAGAATGCGACTTCAGCGCCAGCTTCATAAAGCATTTGAGCTATAGCCCAAGCGATACTTCTTTTATTAGCGACACCAGATATTAGGACTTTTTTACCAGCCAAAATACTTGCATACGCACTACTAGATTTAACTTCTGTTTCAAGCATAGTTTTTCATTTTATCATA
>JBMOEX010000082.1:0-9657 GCA_049314535.1 Vampirovibriophyceae bacterium
ATTCGGTTAAGCCTGATAAAAGCCAGTCTACGTTTAATGAGTACAGGCTTGAGCTGGAAGAGCTACTCAGAAAGTGCCTTTAGGTAGTGCTCATACCTCTGATTTCTGGATTCCTTCCATTGAAGGCCTCCTCTAAGTTCTTTATGATTTCGTCTACCTTTGCTTTAATCTGCTGCATCGGTGGATAATTCTTCAATTTAGAATATTTACCTCCATCTGAAATTTCCGCAAAAAATGTTCTTAAACCATTTAAGTCTCTCTCGACAAATACTCTAGGTCCCTGAGGAGCCAGCTTCTTAATAAAATCTAAATGCTCACTTAGACTCTGTACTAGTTCTGGAAGATATTTAGTCTTCTCAGCTACGGTTCTTTCCCTTTCAGCGTTCTGCTTTCCGAAAAGATTAAATGGAAAAATATTAAAAATAGGCGGCTTAGACCCCATACGCTGCATGTCTATATTCAGAAAGGTTAAATGGTCTCTAAAAACTTTCATCGCACGTACCTGAAAGTCTTTAGTCTGGTTTGGGTTACGAAAAATTTCTAAATTATCAGCGAGAATCTTATTAGAACTATGTTTAATCGGTAATAAATCTACTAAAAAATACCACGCATTGCTGAGTAAATTCATCGGATTAAAAATATTTATACCAGGCTGGACTATACCTATAATGGTTTTTTCAGCCTCATTTAGCTTACTCTGAGCAATATTCTTCTTAGTGTCTCGAGCTGATTCTTTGATTTTCTCTGTTTTCTTTGCTTGATTTCCCTGTATAACATCTACTCCCGCGACAAAAGACGTAGGCACAGCAGTCTGTAAAGCATTGGTGGCGACCGACTTAAAAGCATCAGTAGCAGTACCTATTCCAGGTAAAGGCACGAATTAATCTCCTATAGTAAAACAGCACCGTGGGCGAGCTTACCATTAAATATACATAATAGCAGAAATGTATATACTAGTTCAAGTATGACGAAAACGCAGAAATTGGAGTTCTACATCAATCTCTATAGGGCGTGTAGCCAAACAAACAAGTTCAAGTATGACGAAAACGCAGAAATTGGAGTTTCGCTACACGCCCCTATAACACTTAGCTATATCTGGAATCATGCCCCCATACTTAGTTTTACGAATACCTCTTAAATCATTTCTAATCGCAGCGAAGGTTTTAGGGCTAGCTAAATATATCAGTGGCTTATATTTAAAAACTGTAGCCTGAAACTCATCATAAATAGCCTTACGCTCATTAAAATCTAAAGTCTGCACGCCTCTAATAAAGCAATCATCTATCTCTCTTTCCCAGTCTCTAATTAAAGGCTGTTTCTGAAAACCTTTAGGATCGAACAGATGTAGCCTGCCATCACTTTTCCAAACATTAGCCCCAGTATTAGGCTCATTATTAGAACCACCACCGAGAGCTAATATGCCAGCAGAGTAGTTTTGACCCTGCATAATCCTACCGACATAATTATTAAACTCCAATAATTTAAAATTAACCTTTATACCTATCTCAGCCAAATTATCACTGATAATCACTCCCATTAATTCTCTTTCCCGAGAGCCTGAATTAGAGAGTAAATCGAACTCCACTCTATTAGAGTTTTTATCGTAAAGAATTTTATTTTTCGCATCGAAACGGAAACCATCTGCTATTAAGAGTTTCAGAGCATCTTTCACTGAAGCCCGCTTACTTACCTTTAAATCTAAATTTATAAAAGGAGAATTCTCTCCCAAAGCCGAACTCAGTGGGGTACCTAAACCTTGGTAAACATTATTAATAATGCTTTTCCTATCTATCGCAAGCGAAACAGCTTCTCTGAAAACCAGATTATTAAACCAGTCATACTGAGGCTTAGGAACATTCTTACTCAGATTAAACCAGATAAAATTCGTAGTATTACTAGTGCCTAAATCATACAGTGTGTAATTATATTTTTTACTGAGTTCCTTTGCGAGTGCAGCATTAGCTGGGCTTACTCCTAGAACATCTGATTCTTTAGCCAGAAATTTAAAAATATCAGCGCTATCATCCTGAACATATGAGTAAATTAAACGATTAAAGTATGGTAGCCTTTTTCCCGTCTCAATATCCACGTCATAATAAAGAGGGTTTCTGACAAATTCTATTCTTTCACCACGTTGAATTTTAGAAAATTTAAAAGGTCCAGAACTGACTATATCTTCGGGTTTCGTAAAAATACTTAAATATTTCTCGAAGGCTTTCTGTTTTTCAGAAAAGGTTTTAGCCTTATGTTTTTTAAAAAATTTTTCTATATCATGCTTAGGAGCTATTTCTATGCCTAAATTTCTAAGAAATGGTGCGAAAACCTCACTGGTTTTAAATTCTATAGTTTTCTCATCTAACTTAGTGACTTCAGGAAATTTACCATTAATATTAATCACATCCCGTGCTGAGCTTAAGGCTATTCCCTGTATTAAAAGATCATTCCAAGTAAAAAGCACATCATCAGCTGTTATAGGCTGGCCATCACTCCAGTAAAGCTTTTCACGTAGCTTTACCGTAATAACCTTCTCATCCTTACTTATCTCAAAGCTTTCAGCAAGTAAGGGCTCTGCCTTATCAGTATCTGGATTAAATTTCACCAGCCCAGGGAACATCAGTGAGCCATATTCGCCGCTAGTAGCTTCAGTAGAAGTCCAGGGGTTAAGAGTCTTAGCATCCTGTCCGCGCTGAGTTAATTTCAGGGTGCCGCCGAAGCGGGACTGGGACTTTTGCCTATCTCCAGTATTCTGAGAAGTTCTTAATGAAAACTGAGTTAAAGAAGTTTTAGAACAGGCTGAGCTTAATAAAAATAAACTCAAGAATACAGAGAAATATAAAAAACCTTTCGCTTTAAAAGCTAATAATTTATGACGAAAAGCTAAGTTCCTCATTCAGCCCTAGTCCTGCCGTGCCCCATAAATAGCGAACTCCGCAGAAATCATCATAATATTTAAAAACATAAAAGTAGGTAAACTTGCTATCGCTAAATAATTTAAATGCAAGAAAAGAGCCCCAAACACCGCTATTTTAATCGGGAAATTAATAATAAAACAAACACCTAAAATTACTTCTGCGTACTTAACTATTTTAGCTATCAGAAAAGCATTAGGTAAAACTATATTTTCAAAAAACCCCTCATAAGGCTTAAAAATAATGTCATCTCTTAAAGTCGCAAGAAAAGTATCTGCCTGACTGCCAAAAGATGGGTCTGAAAATTTAGGATAGCCATTCAGGATAAAAATGACTCCTATAACCCAACGCATTATAAGCAGATAGGCATATAATCTCGGCAAACTTTTTGGTTGAACCATAGAATCTATGTTATCAGAACTTCTTAAGGGACTGTTCGCAAACTCCAATTTCGGCGTTACGAAATTCACACCCTAACTTATTACTCAGCTAAGCAAGCACTGGTATAATAAGATCCGTATGCAAAATATCGAAGAACTTTACTCAGAAAGCAAAGTCCCTCTTCCCGAGCGTAAAGATATAGAAATCCCAGAAGGTCTCAAGGATAATCTGATAGTCACTACCGTGGCTAGTTTCGTGGATACTATCTATAACTGGGCTAGATCTAATAGTGTTTGGCCTTTAACTTATGGTACTTCCTGCTGTGCTATCGAAATGATGTCAGTAGGTATGTCTCGTTTCGATATATCTAGATTCGGTTCAGAAGTATTCAGAGCTACTCCTAGACAAGCCGATCTTATTATTACCGCAGGTACTATCACTAGAAAGATGGCTCCAGCCTTAGTTAGACTTTACCAGCAGCTCCCTGAGCCTAAATACGTAATCGCCATGGGTGCTTGCACCATCACTGGTGGCATGTTTCACGATAGCTATTCAGTAGTACAAGGTGTAGATCGTCTTATTCCAGTAGATGTCTATGTGCCTGGTTGTCCGCCTAGACCAGAAGGTCTCCTACATGGACTTTTCACTTTACAGAGAAAAATTCGTAAAGAAAAACTTATCGCAAGAGGCAATACCAGTAAGTATCACGACTCATACGTTAGAGAAGTAGATGAACTTACAGGCTTATTAATAGACGAAAATAAATAGAGTTAAATATGGCAGATCTTCCAATTAAACCAGGTGACGATAAATTAGCGATGTTCTTCGCTAAAAAGAAGGCTATAGCCGAGGGTAAAGACCCAGAACAGGCTGCTAAAGAAGCTTACGCTAAATTTCATGGTAAGCCATTAGAAGAGGCTAAAGCTGAAGTAAAAACTGAAGTTAAAGCTGAGGCGACTGCTAGCGTAGAAGCTGCTCCAGTAGTGGAAGAGCCGCCTAAACCACCGAAGACTCCAGAGGCTAAAGAATTTTTCGATGCTGCGAATTTTAAAGTAGAAGAGTTAGGAAAAGATTTTAGCGGTGCTTTAATGTATGAAGTTTCTGTAGAGGACATTATCCAAATCTGTAAAGATTTAAAAGCACAGAGAAAATTTAATTTACTAAATTATATGACAGCAGTAGAGCTTAAAAAGGGCTACCAGAACATACTTAGGCTAGAAAGCAGTAAGCATGATGAAGCTGTGGTGCTTAAAGTAACTTTAGCTAAAGATAAACCAGTAATGCCTACTCTTACAGAAGTCTTTGCTAGTGCTAATTGGCAAGAAAGAGAAGCCTACGATATGCTAGGCATCGTCTTTGAAGGACATCCTAAATTAGCAAGGCTTTTAAATCCAGATAATTGGGATGGTTTTCCGTTGAGAAAAGATTATATTGGTCCGCTGGATGGTTTGAATCAGCCGATTAAGTATGGGGTGAAGTAATCGGTTTAAAATTTAATCGGTTAATTTCTGATTAAATTTAGATTATTTTTGTTGACTGTTTCTACGTTGTATTTCCTTAACCAATTCAGGAAATAAAGCAATTTGCCTTGGGTTTCTCTTTGCTGCTGGTGTTTGACTTATGTGTTGATGCATTCTTTGTAATTCGTCAAGAGGCTTCTTCGTAATATCCTGAGTCTGATGAGAAGATTTTCTTTCTTTCCCTCTCCTTTTGCTGTTTATGTGACTAGAAATAGTCTCTTCTTCTCGAAGGGCTTTCTCGATGATCTGTGTGTGTTTTGATAAAGAGCTTCCCGCAGCTGAAGAAGGCCTAGGTCCACGCTCTAGCGGATTAAGCTTATTTATCGGCTGAATAAACCATCCCTCTTCATCAGATCTATAATCACTAATATCAGTCCCTTCTGGATAAACTTTCACAGTAGGTTCTTCACCGGCAGCAAGTTTCTTCATAGAATCTAGTGCATTCTCATGAACTACGAAAACGCCTCTCGCTGGCATCTCGACTACTACATTAACCATCGAATCACCAACTACATTATGGCGGATTTTATTCTGAGCATTTCCATTACCAGTTTTCTGGGCAGTATCATCACTAACAATAACAGTATCGACTTTAGCTAAAAGCTCCTTAGTATTCTCGGAGTGCATAGCCTTGCCCAAGGTAGTGCCATGCGTAAAGATAAACGCAGTCGGTATGCCCTTCTCAGTTATCATTCTTCTTACACCATTAAACTGCTCAGGGTCTGATAATTCATCTATAATTAAAGCTTTTGGATTATGATTTTCTATCATAGAGATTAAGCTCTGTGCGACATTCTTAAATGGCTGAATAACGAATGTACGAGCAAGATTCCCAAGAGCAGAGTGCGGAGTTGAACCATGACCAGCTATTTCCTGGCTCTTATCAAAGATAGTTGGACTAACTCCTCTATCAGAGAGGAATTTAGAGATCTGACGTATTAAAGTCGTCTTACCGACGCCAGTCTGACCTAAGAATAAAACTTTCTTTTTATTTTGTATAGCATCTAATACTATATTCTGGATTTCCACTGGCAGAGGTGTTTCCACAGCTTTTCCTACACGAATAGTAATATTTACTGGTAAACCATTACGCTCAGATATAGAAAATCTACTTAAATCTTCTACATCTTTAAGCCCACCACGCCCACTTTCAAGATTAAACATAATGCTTGACTTAATTCTATCCAGATCTTTCTGTGTAATTTTAAGTGCATTATCGCCTGCTTTATTAGGATCACCCAAAAGAATCAAAGGAGAAATTCCTAAACCATTTTGGGCTGTTTCCTTACTGGATGCACCCATATCCACACGAACATGCCTGCCTAAATCGATCTGAAGCTCTTCTATCGCCTGTGGATTAATACTACCCTCTTCAACTTTTCTCTCTAATTGCTTAATAATATTTTCTGGAAGAAACTGAACGGCTCTAGCGACCTCTTCCCCTAAGAGATTTTCATTTGGTTGATAAGCTGGTTGTTGCGGAGTAAGAAGTGAATTTACAGGTAATGATAATACCGTACCATTACTTCTGCCATTAAGTCCCGAAGCCCCTGTGCTTAAAGCATTCTCACCAGAAGTATCTGTTGATTTACTTAACAGAGCCTCTAAACCTCTCTTTACATCAGCAATAGTCACAGGTCTATCATTAATACTTACACTCATTATTTGCCCTTAAGAAAAAACCGTCATTCGGCTTCCTCAGTTACACACTCAACACCAGTCTCCAAGCTCAAATAAACCCAAAGAGAATAAATAAATCTCTAAAAACTTATCTTAACTAAAACCTATTATAAACAACTCATACATACAAAATGCAAAAGTTTTTTTAATATAAGTGAAAATAAAATTAAATGATTCTCAGACTAAACCAAAAACATAACCACAAAGAACAAAAGCCCAACAAACATTATGGCTATATAACTCTGCACTCTACCATTCTGAGTTAGTTTTAAAATCTCACCGACAAGCTCAGAGCCTCTCCAAGCGAAACCATTAATGAAGATACCTTCAATAACTACTCTTTCAAAGAATTTCCAAGTAGCCCTAAATAACTTCATAAATAAACCGATCAAGAATTCATAGGCTTCATCGATATACCATTTATTTACTGAACCTTTATAAAGCCAAGCGAACTGCTCTTTAGCTAAGACATTCACGAGTTTATCATTAATAGTCTTCTTCTGAACATAGACTAGATAAGCGACTGAAGTACCTATGATAAACGACAGTAAAGGTAAGTAGCCCATCGGCTGGCTTAACTCATGTAAAAAGAATCCCCAACCTGTACCATGTGCGTGGAAATGACTATCAAAATAATGAATTAACGGATAACCCAGTAGTGGTGAACCCCACAGACCTAAAATTACAGAAGGCACTGCTAAAACCATCAATGGTACAGTTACAGCGAGTGGCTGTTCATGCGGGTGAGCATGACCTCTATACTCTCCCTCGAAAGTTTTAAAATAAATACGGAACATATAAAACGCCGTTAAAAGAGCCGTGGAAGTAGCTATCCAGAAAAGAGCTGGTGATACCTCGAAGGCTTTAGCGATAATCATATCTTTAGACCAGAAACCACTCATAAATGGTAAGCCAGATATAGACAGAGTTCCAATTAAAAATGTAATCGCTGTAATCGGCATATATTTACGTAAGCCGCCCATTTCACGCATATCTTGTTCGTGATGGCAGCCTAAAATAACAGAACCAGAGCCTAAGAAAAGCATAGCCTTAAACATCGCATGCGTAATTAAATGAAACATAGCGATAATCGGCGCGCCCAGTCCTACAGCTAAAACCATGTAGCCAAGCTGCGAGCAGGTAGAATAAGCTAGAGCTTTTTTAATATCATTCTGTGTTAGGGCGATAGTCGCAGCGAAGATAGCCGTAATACCACCGATCCAAGCGATTACAGGTAATGCCGCAGAACCTTCTACACTACAGATAGGGAAAATTCTAGCAAGTAAATAAACACCAGCCGCAACCATCGTCGCAGCGTGGATTAGAGCAGATATAGGCGTAGGTCCTTCCATCGCATCAGGTAACCAGATATGTAAAGGGAACTGAGCCGATTTAGCCATCGCTCCCATAAATATAAGAAGACCGATAGAAGTAACTGAAACCCAGCCTAAAAGCTCAAGCCCATTATTATGAATCGCATAATTAATAGCTTCCTGTAAATTAGTGAAAGACATAGTCGCTATGCCATTTACCCAGAAGTCTTTAGTAAAAGCATAAAGCAGCATTAGACCTATAAGGAAACCAGCATCACCGACTCTATTCGTAACGAAGGCCTTTTTACAAGCATGTGCTGCACTAGGTTTATACCACCAGAAACCGATAAGAAGGAAACTGCAAACCCCGACTAATTCCCAGAAGAAATACATTTGGAATAGATTAGTAGAAATAACTAAACCTAGCATCGAGAAGGTAAATAAAGACAGGTAAGAATAAAACCTCGTATAGCCTTCATCTTCATCCATATAAGCATGTGTATAAATCTGTACCAGAAAACTTACAAGAGTTACAGTAAGCAGCATACCGATAGCTAGCTTATCTACTAGGTAGCCCATCTCTAAATGAAAGTCACCAGCTTTAATCCAGTTGAAATTCACTTCATAAGCATGGTTGTCATGGAAATTAAAGAACAGTACTAACGAGTGAATAAAGCCGATAGCCACAGCTGATACGGAAAGACCCATAGACAGCGGTCTGCTTTTATGAGTAAAAAACATTATTAAAAGAGCACTTATCAAAGGATATAGTGCAATTAGCCAAGCATTTTCTAAATTAGCCATAGTTAGTCAAATCCTATTGTAACAGGACATCTGTTTAGTTTCTACTTCGTAACGAGTTTCTAAAACTTAAATAGAACCGATAAAACCTTTTTCGTCCACTGCATTTAAAAGATTTTTTAATTTGTCAAATCGCGTCGTGCCAGTAAGATTGAAATCTGGAATTGTTGGGAAGTCACCAGTTTGTATGACTTCTTTTAGAAGATCATGTCTTCTTGCGAATTGAGGATCGATCTTACCACTAATTAGGTTAGACTCCGGGTCAGTTAAGAAAGTTAGTAAAGATTTATCACCTGTGGTTAACCCTAATCCGGTACTGATATTAGCGTAGGTCAAAGATCCTAAAGAGTACTGTAGTAAATCCATTAATACATGAGGCTTAGCACCAAGCTTATGAGCGTCACGAAACGCATCGATAGCTTCGGTTTTTTTAGAAGCCTCATTTGGTGATATTACTAATTTAGGAGCAACACCTAAATTATTATATATATTTAGATAATAGGTTCCTGTCTTTAAAACTAAATCTAGCTCATCTGCTGGGTTAACTGTTGTAAGAAAATCCTTGAAAATATCTTTATCGGCAGCGACATTATCAATCTTCAGAGAAGTACCGTTCAGAGAAAAACCTGTATTTACCCAGTAAGTAACTTGGGCATCTTTATCAACTTTTCCATCAGCCTTAAGTATCACATTCGCGGAATTTGCATTTGAGTAAGCATTCAAATCCTCAGGACTAAGAATATTAAGCTTAATCATAGCCCGCAGATCTGCCTCTGTCTTTTTCTGATTTTCCAATAAATCCTTAAAATACTCCAGAGAAGAAAGATCATAAAACCCACTTTCGAAAAGATTTTGAAATGTTGAGATAACCCTATCACTAGAAGCATCAAAGGAGCTTTTGAAGACTCTTTTCACATCTTCTTTGTTATGATAAGAAAGCTTAGAAGCGGATAAATTATCAACCCAAGAATCTATTTTTAATTCTCTCATCAAGTCGGCATCACCAATCGCATCGAATAAATTAGTTAAATTAGTATAATCAGTTCCAAAGTT
>JBMOEX010000083.1:0-9464 GCA_049314535.1 Vampirovibriophyceae bacterium
TAGACTTTTTCAAGGACTCACCATATATAGCGTTAATCCCTCTATCGTAACAGTAAACTTAGCGTTCCGCAAGCTTGAAATCGATGCTCAAAGTGTAGTTATCTATCGGTCTTGCTTTAATCAAAGCATGTTAAATTTAAAAAATGCGTTTGATTTTCTATCGAACAGGAGCCATCGGTGACATAATTCAGTGCTTACCTGCTCTAAAATTTATAAAAGAAAAATATCCAGAAGCTAGTATAGAATTAGTTACTCACTGTAAGCCATTCAAAGAAGTGCTAAAACACTACGCTTCATACATAGATGAGGTGTTTATCGCCTCTAAAAAAGACCCCGCCCCGACAGAGCTCCTAGAAAGTCTTCAGGAAAAGCCCTGTGACATATTTACCTACTTGCATTCTAACTGGTTAAAAGCTATTTACCTTAACATTAAATTTTTTAAAGCTAAACTGAATATCTATAAAAAGGATTTAGATCTCAGCTCTAGAGAAAACTTCCTCACTGCTTTTGATCCAAGCCTAAAGCCTTTATTGTTAAACGAGAGATACGATAATAATTTATTAAATTCTTTACTAGATTATGACTGCTTAAATGCTCAGAAAATCGTAAATGGCGGCAAGCCTTATATAGTGATAATCCCTGGAGTAGGAAAACTCAGACCCCAAAGAGCTTTACCCTTAAACAGATGGGAAGATTTCATGCGCAAGTTAATTGAAAACACGAACTTAGATATAAAAATTTTAGGTGGACCAGATGAAGCAGAGCTTTCACTTAAATTAAATGTGAGTTTAAAACTCAGAAGTCCGACTAACACTCGCATTGAGAATCTTATTGGGAAATTAGATTTACTAGAAAGCACTCAGGTATTAGAATCTGCAATAAAGGTCTATGCCTGTGATACTGGACTTTTACACATAGCTTCTGCCTTAGGAAAAGACATCGAAACTATATATTCAGTAACTTCTGAATTTAGAACAGGACCTTATTCACCAAGAGCTAAAATACTTCGATCAAAATACTGTAAGTGTCAGAATCTGAAAAATTTTCATGATAATAAAATTAGCTGTGAATACCTTGCTACTAACGGGTTACCAAGATGTACTCAGGATTTAGGATTTAGTTGCTAATACTAAAATCTAGAATCAATAACCTCTAGCTCAATTCACTACTTTTCGCACATTATCTTAATCTAAATTTAAGATAATGTGCGGGATTTTCATTTATAATATTCCGTGAGACAAGGATGTCTTAGAAGAAGGTTAATTTTGGATATAACGCAGACTGGAAAAGTTGGTACTGTCCCTACGCTTGGTTCAAAAAACTTAAATACAAAGACTCTACTATCTGCTTCTCAGGACTCCAGCCCTATTGCCAAAGGGAGTACTATTCATGCACCAGAAACTTTGATGACATCTCATTGCCCTAAGTTGATTCGAGGTATTAACATTGCAAATCAAACTCTTGATACTTTATTGCAATGCAATAAACCTTATATTACAGATTTTGACTCAATAGAAAAATTTGAGACAATAGCTGACCCCGATTCAGTTCGAAGACAAAATAAACGATTTGATAGATGTACAATATCGGGACTAGTAACGTATTACGCTTTACGTAACCAAGGGATCAACTGTGGTCTATACTCAATACCCTACCTGCATTATCGCATTGATGATAAAAAACAAGTTGGTGACCCGCATATCTTCTTATTAGCGGAAGATTCTAATCGCAAAGAAATTCTTATTGACACTAGTTACATGCAAAATGTCGTGGGAGACCGAATATACAGCAAATCAAGACCAGGTCTTGAAATCAACTTCACCCAAAATCCACATCTGAAATGCCTATTGAAAAATCAGCATATTTTATTAGATAGCCCTCTACATGAAAACATGTCCCCCTTAGCATGGTTCCTTACATCCAAATCTCCCCCAAATTCAGATGAATCAATAAAGACTATCATTGAACAAGGATTTAAAATATCAAATACTCCCATAATAAATCCTTGGATTTTTAATAGAGCAGACTACTGTGACATTAGTCGTAGCCTAGGTACCCTTGATAAAGAAAAACTATTATTACCTATTTTGCCTTGGGACGAAGCTAGGTCAGCCAAAAACATAATACTAAATTTAAGTTGATATACCATAATCCTCAAAAGCATAAAATGTTATATTTCTACTAAGTGACCACAGAAGATAAAACCGAAGTACTTCTCCAACGTTTACGTAACGAAGGCTTTAGAATCACGTCCCAAAGAGAGACTGTGATAAGAATCTTCCAAGAAAATAAAGAAGAGCATTTAAGTGCTGAAGACGTTTTCGAGTTGCTTTGCAAACGTAATGAAATTATCAGCCTAGCTACTACTTACAGAACTCTACGAATGTTAGTCGAG
The DNA here is from genome assembly GCA_049314535.1 of Vampirovibriophyceae bacterium. Taxonomy (GTDB): domain Bacteria; phylum Cyanobacteriota; class Vampirovibrionia; order LMEP-6097; family LMEP-6097; genus LMEP-6097. The sequence goes on from JBMOEX010000083.1 coordinate 2,396, forward strand.
ATGAATGTTTTACGAGAATTAGATTTCGCTGAGACGCATAAGCACTATGAATTAGTCGATGAAAATGCGACACCTCATCACCACATCATCTGTCTTGACTGTAATCACACTATCGAATTTGAAGACGAAGAAATTAATAAACTTGGTTTAGAAATTGCGAAGAAATATAATGTGAACGTTGTTGATATGCAGTTCCAAATCTTCGCTAAATGCCCTACTATAGAGCGCAAGCACGAACACAAGAAGCACAGAAATTAAGGCACTATGCGATTAAGCTTGCTCGACTAAAACACCTTCAACTTGTTTATATTCATTCAACTTTATAATATCTTCTTCACTAGCAAAAAAACTAAGCTCATCATCAGCTAAATTTGCATTAAGGTTAAGTTTTTCAGTAAGCCTACTTGCAGATAGAATAATCTTATTTAAAGCCTGTTGTTTCCCCGTTTCTTGAGCTAATTTAGCTGCGGTTAACAGTTTGTGAAGCATTTTTACTGTTCTTGGGTCTATCTTCTCAGCCATAAAAAGTTTATGCCCGAGAAAGAAAAATCTTTCCATTACTTATAGTTGAGAATTAAGAAGTTTTAAGGGATTCGTCTCTACCATATGATGGATATCAATATCGGATATTTCTAAATCTCTTAAATTATGAGCATGTTTCGCAAGATCGACTAATCCTCCACGCAGCTCATCATCGCTTTCATAAACAGTCTTGGAAACTGAATCACTGACTAAAATTAACTTATCCTTCTTTTTTTTAATAAGAATTTTTAGTAATTCGGGATGAATATGTAAATCCTTGTCTGCCTCAGAACCACAGATAAACATGGTATAAATCTTCTCGTTATAATATGCGGCATAACCAAGCCCTAGCTGATCAGGATCGACCACTATATCTGGATTAATCGTTTCTAAGTAATTAAGATGCTCTGGGCTAGGATCTCTCTGCTTTAAACCCTTAAAAATACTCATGGCATTACCCCAGTGTGTTACTAACCTGACATTATATTTTTCAAAAGCCTTCATCGCCTGAGAAAAATTAGCCTCGCTGTGACCATAAGAAACATAGACCCCATTATCTTGAAGAAATTTAGTCATATCTCCATCCTTATCCCGCAGCGGACAGAGCGTCCAAAGCTTTATTAGACCTGGATATTCATGCTTTAGTCGACCAGCCTTTAAAAAATCAAACTCCTTTGCATATAACTCAGAATGAATACCCAAGCGGCTTATGAGTCCACCTTCTATATGCACTCCAGCGATATGAGCCCTTTCATCAGCAGCAGCCTCATCTAAAGAATTATCAAAACGCTTTTTATAGGCATTTATGTTGCTCATCGCAAAAGCAATATTGTCATAGGAATTAGTAATTAAAGTAGCTAATATCTGCTTAACCCCTTTTTTAAAGAGATATTTACACATTTTTTTTATTTCTAAATGCCTTGGACCTTCCCAAAAATTACAGTGAAACTCTTCTGCGACAGTCAAACCATTTACTTGTAAATCAATCATCACTTACAGCATATACCCTAAGCATCATTATGAGCCTAAAGTTTTGGGAATTACTTTTACAAATCTAAAAAAATATGAGATCATATTACGCTGATGGAGATCTCTTTCTAAAAAGGGAATCAAGGAGATAAATTAATGAAAAAAATTACAAATTTATTATTCGCTTCCTTGCTTGTAGTAGCAGGTAGCACTAGTGCTTTTGCAGCAGATGCCGCTAAAAATTCCGATGCTGAAAATTTTTTAAGGCCGATTAACGTACAAAACGCATACATTGATACAGATAAGAAATGGGAAACTCGCGTAAATTTTGATTGGGCTAGACGTAGCCAAGGTTTAGGTGGAGCTAGGCTTAGACAGAATTCTTTTAATCTACCGAGAGTTGAGGTTAGAAGAAGTTTTGATACTCCTATCCCTACAAGAATAGGCTTAAGCCAATCATTAAACGCTGGCGTTAATAGTTTATCTGGTGTTTTCGGTCCCTTGTATGATAATAGTGCTTTTGGTTTTGGTAACTTAGGTATCACTTTAGAAGCAGCTTTAGTAAATAAAAAAGAATTCGCTTCTACGCTTTACTTTAATCAACAAATTCCTTTTGCTCACAGCACAAGCTTAAATAATGCTCTGTGGAGACCGACTAATGGTACTGATGCTTACAGCTTCCAAACTGGCTTACAGACGCAGTTTGATCTTTTCACTGAAAACCTAAAAGTATATTCTGATTTAGGTTACAGATATGATGACTTCGATAAAGACGTAGTCGGTCATTCTTTTGTTTACTCTACAGAAGCTGTTCTTGATACGAATACTCCTGTTAACCTTTCTCTTGGCATGCTTGGTATGACTACTTATGACAATAAACACCTTTCTAGCAGAGGTGCTTATTTAGGTGGTACAGACATAAGACTAGTACCTGGTCTTATTATCCCTATTGGCGAAGATAAAAATACACAGTTCAGACTTGGTTTCCCTATCGGTATAACTAACGATGCTGCTGATTTCGGTGTGCAAGCTAGCTTATTTGCTGCTCTTTAACGAACCTTAGCGAATTCCTTAAAATATTCCTTGTTGTTTAAAGCAAAGTCCATAACATTTTTGGGGAAGTTTGTCATATGCGCATACTGTAAAATCTGCATGGCAACGAGCTTAACACGCTCTTCATAGGAAGGAACCTTCTGAGGATCAAGAATAGGTGGTTTAATATGGGCTGTATCTGTAGCCGCATATTCATAAGAAAGACTGATTCTTGGCTCTCCACCTGGTCTATAGGCAGCCCTTGCACCCCAGTGATAGACTTCATGATTCCAAATATAAACATCACCTGGTGAAGCTAGCAAAGCCCTAATATCCTGAAAATCAAAATTTACAATATCTTCTTTTTCAGTATTGTAATGCCTGTCCTTATAAGCTGGAACCATATAAACACAACCATTCATAGGAGTAGATTCTGTTATAGGTATCCACATAGTAATTAATTTAGTAGAGCCGTCTGCTCTTAAACAAGAACGATCTCTGTCGCGATGCGGTCCCCAACCAGCGGTCTCTTTATCTGTAGAAACCAGCCAAGCCCAAAAAGTAGGGTGCATAACGCAATCCTCACCTAGAACTAATTTATATAAACTCTGCACCTTTGCCTGTAATAGCCAGAGCTCGTCGTACATATAAGCGAAGACTGGGTCTAGGCCTTCGTTATGTAATTTCTTAATAAGTTCAGTACAGTTTGCAAAACTAATACCTAAATCTTTCTGAGCCAGCCTGTAATAGCCTTCTCTAACCATTAGCTCTGGTATTTCTTTCTGCTCTTTCTCCGTAAGAGAAACAGGGCTACCGTTAAAAACCATGTCCTTTTCTATATTAAATTTCGGAAAAAAATTCTGCCAAAATTCTTTCTTACTAATATCTTGATCTGAAGATGCTTTTATTTCTGCCATTTTTAATACACTCAGCTTTTTAACTTAATTTAAAGTAAACCTATAAGAGCTTATTCCTCATATTACTATTCCTTTATCAAGGGCGTGTAGCGGAACTCCAATTTCTGCGTTTTCGCCATCCTCATGCAGATTCAACACCACTCAGGTAAAATAGAGATAAAGACGAAAATGAATCTAGAAGAATTAAACGAACAAATACTCTTTCAAAGCACTGTCTTCAAAAAAGTTAAAGATGAACTAAAAAAGCGTATTATTGGTCAAGAAACTTTTATCGAAAAGCTTCTCTTAGCGATTATCACTGGTGGCCACTTGCTTATAGAAGGTGTGCCTGGTCTTGCAAAAACAGAAACCATCAAGAGTCTTGCTGAGTGTATAAACATTCAATCACAGCGAATACAGTTTACTCCAGACTTACTACCTGCCGATATTACTGGAACCCAGATATATAATCCTAGTGGAGCTCATTTTGAGATTAAAAAAGGACCTCTTTTTAGTAATTTAATACTCGCAGATGAAATTAATCGTGCTCCCGCTAAAGTACAGTCAGCACTTCTAGAGGCAATGGCAGAAAAAAGTATCACTATTGGTGATGAAACTTTCAAATTAGATGAGCCTTTCATCGTCCTTGCGACTCAGAATCCCTTAGAACAAGAAGGGACTTATATGTTACCTGAAGCACAAATGGATAGATTTATGATGAAAATCAAAATAGATTACCCTTCTAGAGAAGAAGAGAAGAGAATTATGAATCTTAAAGCTCTTAAGCGAGATACTTCGCTTGACGTGATAATTGGGAAAGAGGAAATTTTAAAAGCCCGTGAATTAGTCGATAAAGTTTATGTTGATGAAAAAATCCAAGATTATATTATTGATATTATTTTCGCAACTAGATCTAATGTTGACAGTAGCAAAACTCATAGTAAGCAGAAAATAAAAGACTTAGAAGGTTTACTAGAATACGGAGCTTCTCCTAGAGCTTCTATCGCTTTATTACTTGCCTCTAAAGCTTATGCTTATTTACACGGCAGAGCCTATGTTGTGCCACAAGACATTAAAAATATAGGTTTTGATGTGTTAAGACATCGAATTGGATTGAGTTTCAGTGCTAGTGCCGAAGAGAAAACTCCTGATGATCTAATTAAGATTATCTTTGATTCTATAGAGGTACCATAATATTTCGGAAAAGGTTCCTAAGTAGATGATTAATGATAACCCTGTTCTAGATAAGGTTTTAATCAGCCAAATCAAAAAAATATTACTTAAAAGTGATAAATTAAGCAGTCAAATATTAGCAGGAGAATATAAATCTGCGTTTAAAGGCACTGGCTTAAATTTCGAGTCTATCAGAGAATATCAGCACGGTGACGAGATTAAAAACCTAGACTGGAAAGTTACTGCTCGATTGCAAGGTCCTTATATTAGACAGTACAAAGAAGAAAGGCAGATGACTTTACTATTAGTCATCGATTTAAGCGCCTCTAGCCTTTTTGGTACTGAGGAAAAAACGAAACAAGAAATTACTATTGAACTTGCCTCTATACTTGCCTTTCTTGCCATTAAAAACAACGACAAAGTCGGACTAATGATAGTAAGCGAAGATGTAGAATTCTATCTAGAACCCAAACAGGGAAAGGCTCATATTTTTAGGCTTATAAAAGAACTCTTAACTTTTAAACCCTTATATAAAACTACTAATATTAAGAAAACCCTGAATTCCGTTATCAGACTAAGTCCTAAGCATTCGATAATTTTTTATATTTCAGATTTTTTAGATAATGCTAATCCAAATCAAATTTATGCATCAGAAAAAAGCTTAATTAATAATTCTGAACAGTTAAACTACAGCCACGAAATTAAAATTCTAAAAAAAACTCAAGACCTAAGCCTAGTCTCTATTAGAGATCCTAAGGAATTCTTTTTACCCAATCTTGGCTTTATTGAAATTTATGATCCAGAAACAGGTCACCGTTCATCATTAAATTTAAACCGAAAAACTAACAGGGAATACATCAGTAAACTACAAACTAGTCATAGAGAAGCTTTTAAAGCAGAGATCAAAAAACTCGGAATAAAGTTTCTAGAGCTCTCGACGGATAAGAACTACCTCATTCAACTGCAGAAATTTTTCTTAAGCAATCGTTAAACGGAATTTTTTTCATTTCTTAACTAAATAATAAATTCTCAATAATATACTGGTTCCACAGTCTTAGTGTAAAACAATAACAAACTGTCCGATCGAACGCGTACGTTCAAGACTCAGGAAAACAAAAATGGTCGCAAATAATTTACAAAATTTAAACTCTGAATTAAGTAAATTAAAAACTAAATTTCCAACTCAAGAGGCGAGAAATAATCTTTACGTAAATGCGGTTAAAGTACAGGCTAATCAAGTTAGAAGTAAAGCTAATTTACTGAGACAAGAGTATGGCATTAGCACTAATACGACGAATGGCTCAAACCAAACAAAGGTTATAAACAATTTAACTCAATCTGATTCTGAAATCAGTACTGGCACAGGTAATGATGTTATTAACAATATTACTGATTCAAATGATATTAATAGTGGTGGTGGAAGAGATGTTATACAAAATACTGGCAGTGATAATTACATAAATGCTGGTTCTGGTAACGATGTAATCGAGAGTGCTGGTTCTGGTAACCATATTAATGCGGGCAGCGGTAATGATGTAATTATTAATAATGGCGACAATAATACTATTCGTGCAGGTTCTGGTAATGATGTGATTATCCATAATGTGTTAAATGGCAGACTTGATGCAGGTTCTGGTAATGATACTATCAAAATAGGTGACCTCAGTGGTGCACCTAGTCGTGGTACAGTCAATGTTAAAGGCGGTTCTGGTAATGATACGCTCATATTAACAGGTGAGGCAGAGGATTTTACTTTAAATACCGACCGCTCTGGTAATAAATATTACGTTCATAATGCTAGTCAAACTAAAATTAGTGTAAGTAAAGACGTAGAGAAAATAAAATTTGAAGCTCCAATACGAGCAACAGGTCTAATAATAGATGCTAGAATGGATGATCCGTGCCTACCCTTCCCTAATTACGATACGAAAGAAGAGCTGAGTAATGGTCTTAATGACTATTTTAAGACTGCTAGAGAATTACAAGATAGCATTGCAAAATCAGATACTACAAAAACAACTAATTTAGAACAGCAATTGAACAGTAAATCTACGTCTTTACTCAACAACACTGATAAGATAAAAATTTCATTTGATGATTTTACAGACCCAAGCCCAAGAGTAGGGCTTATTAATCCACTTATGGCTCAAGCCCAGAATGATTTTTTTATTAATCTTAGTCAAGCTACGAAGGATGATCTTGTCGCACAGAGAGAGGAAGCACTTAAAATAAATACAGCTGCGGGGAGAGCATCTCTGAATGCTATAGATAAAGAACTTGCTAGTACCAACAAAAATCTTAATATATATTCTAAAACTGCTACATTAATGGGTCAGCTCGGTGAAAAACTTGAAATTGATTTCGGTGGTATTACAAAAGAGCAAGCAAAGTCTCTATATGAGATTAATACTGATATTGCAAGAGATTCAAAAGAAATGAGACAGGATGCAATGAGAATAAATACTGATGCTGGGAAG
>JBMOEX010000084.1:0-9353 GCA_049314535.1 Vampirovibriophyceae bacterium
GCCAAACACTCAAAGCGAATATCATCTATAAAAATATTAGATGACGTGAAAATTACTAATGGCTATATGTTACCTGTTTCATTGCAGGGTAATGGAGTGGGATCTAATTTTTTTTCACATTTAAGTTTTCGTTTGCCGAGAGTCAAGACTCGCTTGACTACAGGCATTGCTGCTGGTACTCGGCAAGTTTATGGTAGGGATACGGTTTGTTTTATCGGTGGTATTGAGCATCCAGTAAATAAAGAACTTAATATTGTTTTAGAGTATTTTTCTGGGACTCATGATTTTGCTGGAATTATTCCTGGCTTGGTTTATCATAATTTGAAACGAGATGTAGTAGCGGTTATTGCTTATCGTATACCTGCAAATAGTATTTCTGGTGATTCTGGATTCGTTTTTGAGTTGGGTAAATATTTTGATTTTAATTAAGCAATAAATGAATTTTGAGATTTTTCATTTAGAGCCTCTATAAGGCTATCTAGATTCAAGTTACCCTCACTATTAAAAACTTCAGTCATTGACATTGATGGGATATCAAAACTAAGTTTGCTGCGGGGACTTTTTTTATTTATTAAAATTGAGCCTTGCTGCAAAAAACAGTTTGCATACATCATCTGTGCTGAACCTAAGACTTTATGATTTTTTCCTTGATACTTAATGATACCTTCACTCCCCAGCGCTTGAGAGAAACAGTTTTGATTGTCAGTTTTGGCTTGCTTAGTAGTTTTTTTATTTGATTCTGTAGTAGTGTTAATTTCATCATCTTGGTGAAAATGCAGAGATGCAGTAGCCTTGTTATACTTAGAAGCTTCTATTCTTCCCTTCCAGCCGAGGCTCTGTGTGAAATGTTCGTTTAATATTTTAAGAATATAATCTAGGACTTTAGAGTAAGATTCTTGGAGATTTCCACCGAAGTATTTATGCCTTTGCCTTGCGATAAAAGTAAAACAGATATCACCGTTATGAATAACGGCTTTGCCGCCACTAGGACGAATAGTTATTGGGATATCTTTGAGAATACACTCCTGGATTAGATCTTGGCTTTTGCGTTGAGAGCGTCCAAGGGAGACACTTGGTTTATCCCAAGTGTAGAAAAAGAAAATAAATTCATCTGGGTTTAAGTGTTCTTCTGCAAATTCAAGCAAACAAAGATCTCTGAACATTGGATTAGGAAAGGTTTTGAGCTTGCTTGCTGTCATATTTGTGGTTTTATTATAGAGGGAACAGTTCCCGAAATCTTACAATGCACTTTCATGCAGATGGTCTGCCATGTAACTACTGCGAGTGAGTGGTGAAGCTTGCACCCAGAGACCGAGTTCTTGACCTTGTTTTTGATAGTACTGATAAGTATCTTCTTCTATATATTCGATTACAGGTAGTGGCATCTCTGCTGGCTTAAGATACTGTCCTAGTGTGACATAGCGCACACCATGTGAATATAACTCTTCCATCAATTCGATAATTTCTTCAGGTTTTTCACCTAAGCCAAGCATAACGCCACTTTTAAGACCGATCTTTAGTTTCTTAGCTTTTATTTCTTTATTGAAATATGAAAATAACTCTAGGGCTTTGTCATAGGAAAAGCCTGGTCTAACCCATTTGTAAAGTGCTTTTACTGTCTGTATATCAAAGCAGATCATTTCTGATTCTGCTGAAATTATTTCATCAAAAGCATAATGCTGGTTTTGGAAATCTGGAATTAATAATTCTAATTTTACATCTGGTCTATAAAGCCGAATATGCTCTACTGTTTTGCGAAATTGACTAGCCCCGCCATCAAATAGGTCATCTCTAGTGGGTGCTGTAATAACCACATATTTAGCTTGCATGTAATTTACCATATCAAGCATTTTCTGTGGCTCTAATGGGTCTACAGGTAGCGGAGCATTTCTCTCCACAGCACAAAAAGTACAGGCACGAGTACACTCACTGCCTAGAATCATGACGGTGACGATGCCACGAGAAATACATTCACCGCGATTAGGACATTTAGCTTCTTCGCAGACAGTGGTCATGCCATTTAAAGGCATGTCTTTAATTAATTTATCGAATTTATATTTAGGAAATGAGTTTCTTAACCACTGTGGCAGCTTAGGCAAGCGGTCTGCTGGTACTAAAAATGGGTTTCTGGAGTCATTCATATTCAGCCATAAAACGCCACTTCTAGTTTACTTACTTTTAGAAACTAATACCAGCCTCTTTCATCCTAGAGAATGCTAGTTCTACTCTATCTATATCAGTAGTCATGGCTATTCTGAAATATCCTTCGCCATGCTCACCAAAGGCATTACCTGGAGATACTACTATACCGCAGTCGTCTAAAAGCTTCTCACAGAACTCAGCAGAAGATTTAAAAGCAGAAGGAATAGGCGCCCAAACGAACATTGAAGATTTAGGAGCTTCAATATCACAACCCAGTGATCTTAACCCTTTCACGATAGCCTTTCTTCTTCCATCATAGATTGAGTTGCGTTGGTCTAGGACTTTTTGTTCTATGTCGAGTGCTGTTAAGCAAGCTTTCTGTATAGCTTTAAATATACCTGAATCTATATTAGTTTTTGCTTGAGATAGGGCTTGTATCGCTGGAGCCCAGCCTAGAACCCAGCCTGCACGCCAGCCTGTCATATTGTAGCTTTTAGAGAAGGAGTGAAACTCTATCGCTATTTCTTCAGCACCTTTTACGTTAAAGATCGAAGGTACCTTGTAGTTATCAAAGTTAATCTCTGAGTAAGCCATATCATGGCAAAGTAAAATATTATATTCTTTACAAAAAGCCACAGCCTCCTCGAAGAACTCAACTGGAGCGATAGCGCTAGTCGGATTATTTGGGTAATTTAGAAACATTAATTTAGCTTTTTTAGCTATTTCCACGGGAATAGCTTTTAAATCTGGAAGGAAATTATTCTCTTTTAAAAGAGGCATCTTAAAGGGAGTACCTCCTGCAAATATAGTTCCAGTGTTATACACGGGGTAGCCAGGGTCGGGAATTAATGTGTAATCACCAGGGTCTACATAAGCTAGGAAAATATTATGGATAGCCTCTTTAGAGCCGATAGTTCCTAAACATTCAGAAATAGGGTCGAATTCAGGAATTCCAAATTTCTGAGCAGTCCATTTACAGACAGCTTTACGATACTCTAATGTTCCAGTGTAAGGCGGATAGTCATGTGTTTTAGGATCCATGACTGCTGCCTGCATAGCATCAATGATAGGTGAAAAAGTAGGCATATCTGGGTCACCTATGCCCATGTTAATAATATCTACGCCCTTAGCGATAGCGATAGCTTTTTTCTCATCTATTCTTGCAAAAAGATATGGTGGTATTAAGTCGAGCCGCTTAGATTTAGGAACTTGTATTTGTGTAACCATGGTTTAAGTTAAGATTTTATCGAATTTTTTATTTGTTATGTTTAAAATATTTATTCTCCTTAAAATTTCTTGAGCAAAAAAAATATTATGTTGATACAATATTTTTACTAAGTTAATACCGTAATTTAATATTTGCTTTGGTTTTAAGAAAATCTAGGTGCTTCCTTAATGTTATTAATACAAGGATTTTTAAAAGATTTACAGTTAGCCGATGAGAAGGCTAATTTTAAGGCTTATTATTTGACTTTTGCATATGAGAAAAATAAATTAGAATCTGCTCAGCTTGAAAGAAAAGCACTGTTAATTAATTCTAAAAATAAAGGGGAGGGTAAATTTTTTCTGAGCAAAGATATGCCAGATCTTTTAAAAAATGAGCCTATAAGCTTAAATATAATTAAAAATATTAAAGATATAACAGGTTATAAAGATGAATTAAGTTCTGAAAAAACTCGAACTGAAATCATAAAAGATACCTTTAATACAAGTTTAAACTCCAATGATTCACTGGTAGTAAGCCGTATAGAGGTTTCCGATCATGGTGAATTTATTTTACAGATTACAGAATCAGAATCCATTTCTGAAGATTTGAAGCTTAAAGTTTATTCACCAGATGGAGTTTTGCTGCAAGAGTTTGCTTATGCTTATCACTATCTCAAGGCTATTGCTGAAACTAAAGCTATTTTAGAGCTGCCGATTAAGTCACGAATTATGGCTTACGCAAGAAGAACTTTTACTGAAGTGAATCACAAAGATTATTCCTGTGAGGGTGAGATACTTGCGGTTAGTGGTGTCGAAATCCCAGAAGGCTTAACTTTGATTTTCTGGGCTTCTCCTGAAGAATTAAAGCAGTTTAATAGTAAAGAATTAGACCCTATCGCTGTTTTAAAAACCTCTCTAAATGGGGCTTTTAAAACCAAGTTATCTTCTGGCAATAAATATAAAACAGTCTATATGAGTCTGTCCGCTGATAAGCTTTTAGCTAAAAAAATAGAACTTGATGCAAATGGTTTAATACCTTCTAAGCTTAAAATCGTTTTTAAAAATCCGATTTTTTCTACACATTCTAAATTAACCGTTGATAACTATGTGGCAGAGGAGTTCTTCTTTTATAAGGCTCTAAGAACTACGCAGTTTGGGCTTGAGGATCAAATAAATAGTTCTGATTTTATGAAGCCCGTATCTTGTTTTGATCGTACGGCTAATTTAGAAATTAAGAAAATTGCTCATGGTCATGTTTTAGCAATTAAGCAGCTTTGGCGTTTACCAAAGAATGATGTCACTGATTCTGTTTTCACTCAAAAGCTTGTTGAGGCTTGCTTTGATGAGAAATTTGCTAATTATTTTATCGGCGGTGATGGACTTACTAGTAATGTAGATTTAAGGGCACCGAATAATTTTGAGAAAGCCTTAAATGATGTCTTAAGATATAGTTTTCACTATCTTGAAGAGAAAATGAAAAGACAGAGTAGTGAAGCTAGGCTAGAAAGAAATTATAGAGAATATACTTCACTCACTGTCGAGCAGAGCCTTTATGATGCAAGAGAATGTCTTTTTATTCCATTTGCTCTTGAGGAATTTGATGCAGAGATGATTCTTGCATTTAAGGATATTCTTGTTGAGTATCTTTTAGAGAAAGAATATGAAATCTTATTAAAAAGCTTTAAGTTCTATAACGATGAAAATTGTGATTTTGATGTAGATAATTTAATTAAGCACTTAAATGAGAATTTAGAATATTATCATCAAGTGATTTGGTATAAAATGTCTGCTAATAAGCGTTTCAGCCTGTTAGATAACTGTATCGCACCTAATACTAATGGCAAGAGTATTGCTTCTGTGGTTGAGAATAGGGTAGTTGGTATTCTTGGGAATTCAATAATTATGCCTCTTGCACCAGGATATAGCCTGGATCCTAATTTCAAGCAATATGCAAGTGGCTTAATGGAGCTTTATAAAAATATTGAAAAGCTTTCTGTGTTTGAGTTGCGTGTGCCAAAGCTATTTTAAAAGATCGATAACGAGAAAATAGAGTCGCGTATCGGCCTATTTAAGCAAAACTGTACTCGCTAGGTTTATCTCTAAAATCTTTAATTATAATCCCAGCCTTTTCTAGCTCCAGCCTAATTCTATCGCCAAGTTCGAAGTTTTTTTCTAGGCGAGCTTTTTCTCTTAATTCAAGTAAAGTCTGAATCATGCTATCTAAGCCACTTTTATTAATAAGAATCTCTTCTTGTGCAATAGAATTAGTTTCAGTAAGATTATCGTATGAAGTCGCTGCTGCCTTAAGTGAGGCGATAGCATCAATGTGAGAAGCTGTAGATAAGGCTTTGGCGTCAGCGATAGAGTATATTAATGATTTTAGCGAAGTCTCTTTAGCATTAGATCTTAGATCAAAGCCAAGTATGCTTAAAAGATAAATGACTGTAGGTTTTTTATCAAGGTTCTCAAAAAGTAAGGCTAGAGCTTGTGGTGTAGCTAGATCATTATCTAATATTTCAATGAATCGATCAATTAAAGCCTGATCTAAGCTTGCTCGTTGAACTGCACTCAATTGAATCTGTGCAAAGCTGTCAAAATTAACGCTTTTCAATTCTTCCGAAATAGCATTGAAAAGTTTATCAAAACCACTTTCAGCAGCTTGAAGAGCGGTATTTGTGAAATTGATTTGTTTTTTGTAGTGAGTTTGCAGGCAGAAAAAACGGATAGTATTGGGTTTGAATTTAGCTAAAACACTTTTTATGGTCATATAGTTACTTAATGATTTTGACATTTTAGTACCATTGATCATGACCATGCCATTATGTAGCCAGTACTTTGCAAGTGGCTTTCCAGTAAAGCATTCTGATTGAGCACATTCGTTTTCGTGATGAGGGAAAATTAAATCATCTCCACCAGCATGTATATCTAAAGTGGAAATGGCAAATTTCTCTTTTAAAATTGTTTCTATCATTGTGCTGCATTCTATATGCCAGCCAGGTCTTCCTAAGCCCCACGGAGAGTTAAAACTTGAGAGTGGCTCACTTGGAAAGGCTTTCCATAGAGCAAAATCTAGCTGATCTTTCTTTTTATTATTGGGATCTAATCGACTATTTCCTTCTTTTAAATCACTAACAGTCTGTCTTTTTAGTTGACCATATTTAGAATAGCTGCTCACACTGAAATAGACATCACCCTCTACTGCATAGGCAGAACCTTGTGATATAAGCCCTTCGATGAATTTGATCATTTCTGGAATATAGTCAGTGGCTCTAGGTTCATGATCTGGCCATGAAACATTTAAGGAAACCATATCGTCCCAGAATTCATAGGTGTATTTTCGTGAAAGCGTATCTGCTGGTATATTTAATTCTTTTGCACGGTTAATAATTTTATCGTCAACGTTAGTGATATTTCTAATCCAAGTTACTTGGTAACCTTTAAAGCGAAGATATCTTGAAAGCAAGTCCCAAGTGATAGCGCTGCGAGCGTGTCCTATGTGTGAATCATCATAGACAGTAGGTCCGCAAGAGTAAAAAGTAACTCTACCTGAGTTTATTGGCTCAAATGCTTCAAGTTTATGCGTAAGATTATTAAAGACCTTCACTCAGTCTAAAATACCATATGTTTTTATAACTTGTTTTTGTAAATCGAACATTTTTTCTGCATCCTCCTCCGTTTCATGGTCATAGCCGAGTAAATGTAAGACTCCGTGAGCAAATAAAAAAATTAGTTCTCGCCTGAGAGTGTAACCTAGTTCCCATGCCTGCTCTTGTGCTCTTGCCGTGCAGATGATAACGTCACCAAGTGGCTGAATCTCTCCTGTATTTTGGAAATCTTGAAAATTAAATGAAAGAACATCGGTGACCGAGTCTTTATTGCGAAAATTACGATTCAGATCTTTAATTTCCGATTCTGTACAGAAACTGAGGCAGATCTCACGGTTAAGGTTTAATTCTATTTGAGACCATTGTATAACTCCATTTTTTGCGTTTTCGTTGTCCTCGTGATCCTCGTGTGCGCTTAATTTGATACAAAGCTCTGCAAGACTTGACCAGTTTACGCATCTCTCAATATCTAAAATTTCATTATCATCTAATTTATTTAAATATTTGGTTTTGGAATCTCTATTTGAAATACTAATTTGGCTCATTACTGAATCAGCTCTATCGCTGTACCAGTAATTTTATCAGCAAGTTTTTGAGCTTGAGTCGCAAATTGATAAGATCTCTGTGCTTCTGTTAAATAATGAGCTTCGGTCTTCATATTGGCATTACTTTTTTCTAAAGCTTCTGAAATGATCATGGCGCCAGTGCTTGCAAGAGTAGGCATGCCACTGTTATTATTAGCTTCAAAATAAATTCCATCTTTAAGATCTGTTAAGCCTTCTGGGTTATTGAAGTTTGCTAATTGTATTCTGTAAAGAGAGACTAAATTATTACCATCTTTGCCGTAAACGATTCCATCTTCGGCGACTTTGATTTCATCATATAGTCCTAGATATTTACCATTACGTGGATCTAAAGCGATATTAATAGCTTGAACATTACCAACAACTCTTCCTGCTGGGTTTAATTTTTGGGGAGCGCCATTTGGAGCTTTTCGGAAAGGATTTCCTTCGGTTATGTCATCAAAACCATCAGCTTGCGTATTTAGGTCAGTGTACTGCCCCTGTCTTCTTAATTGAGTATAAGATCCTTCAAGTGGAGCTCCTAAGACTTGATAGCCTTCTTTGGAAACCATATCGCCAGAGCCATCTATGTGAAAATCACCAAGTCTAGTATACATGGTTTGGTGTTGTTTAGGGTCCCAGACAGTAAAGAATCCCTTACCTTTTATAAATAATTTAGTCCATTCTCCTAACCTAGGTGCTTGACCACCTTGTTTCATACTAAGACCACCTTCGACCATTTCGCCACCATACATATAGTCTTTGAATGACCATACTTTAGCTCTATGTCCGTAGGTTGCAGCACCAGCCATGTTCCCTGATATTAAGCCTATTAAATCAGTTGAATTTAAAGTGGTGTTTTGTGATAAATGGTGAAGATTATTCATGATTGATTATTTTTTATACATTGCTTTTGCATCAAAGGCTGTTACAGAGTCTAACTTAACATTCTTTTTCGCAAGGGCACTTCTGAGAACACCTTCTCTTGTGGCAAAGCTGCTTACCATATCTTCAGAACCTATTGCCTGTATAGTGACTCCAGATTGTCCCATTCTTACAATTACGGTCTGTATATCTTCTACATCTGGGATGTCTAGTCTGATAGCCTGATTTGTAGAATCCTCTATTAATCTAGGTGCTAATAGCTCCCAGTTTGCAAGTTGTTGTTGTCTGCTGTTATCTTCGGATGGTCTTTGTTCTTGCTGGCCTACATTCCCTTCTCTTGCAGCTTCTGTTATGGCTTTGCTGTTTTCTTGAGCTGCTGTTGCAATGGTAGCTTCGTTGCTTGAATAATAATGTTTTTTCTCTTCTGATGTTCTTTCTTCATGATCTTCTGCGCGGGATTGATTGAAAGCTTTTCTGACATCTTCTTGTCTCAAATTTTCTTTATCTGCTTGAGCTTTATTTAAATTTTCTTCTATACCAGTCAGAGCTTCATTGTTGCTCATTGTAGCTTTGCTCGAACCTGTTCTCTTTCCTTGAGGATTGGTTTCATTATTGATTTGAGCAGAGATACCCATCTCTTCCATTTTTTCTTTCAGCTCATCTGGTATTTCTTGTCCATTTGCTAATAAAGCTGACATCTCCTGAGCGAAACTCTTAGATTGAACTCCATTGTTTAGGAACTTACCATGAGAGGCAACGTTTGCGTTAACTCCTGAGCCGAGCTGTTGTCTACCCTGCCCAAAAGATGGTCTTGCATCCTTGTTGCCTAAAAATGATCCTTCTAAATTACTCACAATATTAGTTTACGTAAACTTTATTAATATTGGGTTATGAAAGTGTACTTCTCAAGGAATTAATAGCAGTTTGATGGGAATTAATCTGAGTTTGCCAT
>JBMOEX010000085.1:0-9258 GCA_049314535.1 Vampirovibriophyceae bacterium
AATTCTTGTTTTAAAAATTCTGTCGCTTTTTTACCCCAGTCCTGCTGCTGAGTTTCAGGGGCGTCTATGCCAAGCATTCTTAATTTAATAATATTTGGAGATTTTCCATAGTCCCCATTTTTATACTTAGTACTTGACTGAACCCCCAGTTTCATAGAGGCTTCCATCTGTGAATATGGCACACAGTCCCCTTGAACTATTTTTTCACAAAATGTAACCCTCAAGGTATCCCCATCGCTAACTTTCAAGACCTTAGCGGGGATCTTAGTTTCGTCACAAGAGACAAGGAATACACAGATTAGACATAGAAAAAATACTTGATTTAAAGCTTTCATAATTAATATTTCCTAATTGCTATGATAATAGACTTGATAAGAAATTATAAATTCCTGAATATCATTACTGTAATTTTTGTAGTAATTTTACTACTCAGTAATCTTATTGCCAGTATTAAAATCACTCAGATAGATTTACCTTTTATAGGGAAAGTGAGCTTTGCAGCTGGTTTATTATTTTTCCCGATATCATATTTAGTCGGAGATTTACTTACAGAAGTCTATGGCTACGCTAAAAGCCGCCAAGTAATCTGGACTGGCTTTATTTCACTAATAGTCTCAAATATTTTAATTAAAATTCTCGTAAGCTTACCACCAGATCCTAACTGGAATTTACAGTCATCCTATGAAGCTATCTTTGCGATGAGCTTTAGAGTAAGCATTGCAAGCATGCTTGCATTTTTCTGTGGTGAATTTTGTAACAGTTATGTCGTAGCAAAGCTTAAAGTTCTCTGCGAAGGCAAATTTACAGCCTTACGCATCATCGGCTCCACGGTGGCAGGTGAACTGGTTGATACGCTAATCTTCTACCCGCTTGCTTTTTGGGGTGATCCTAATTTTCCGCCAGATTTAATTTTTAGAATAATGATAATGAATTATCTCGTAAAAGTTATATGGGAAGTTATAGCTTACCCTGGAACTAAGCAGTTAATTAAATTCCTCAAACGCAGTGAGAATGAAGATTACTATGACAGGCACACGGATTTCAGTCCATTTCATCTCAGTGAAGATGATTCTACGCAGCTTCCCGAAAATTAAAGAACCTAAATTCAAGCAATGAAACCCAAATCTAAAAGCATATTCCACAATCTAAGAGAAACAGCAAGACCTTACGATCATCTTTTTATATTCTCGCTTAGCTTCATGTTCCTAAGCGGGATTGCAAATATATTACCTTCTTGGTTAATTAAAGTCTCTATTGATGGCATTTCTGCACTTGGCTCTAACTCTACTAAATTTTCTATAATACCAAAACAAGCAGAAGAGTATTTATTAAAACACTATCCAAGTGGTCTTGAAATCAGCTTCTTCAATTTCAAACATATTTTTTCAGCTTCAGGCTTAAGTCAAGCATTATATTTAAGCACTGGTGATTTTATTAACCTTCTACCGATAGCGATAGTAGTAGTTTTCACGATAGATGCTATTTTCAAGCTTAGCTATATATTTTCAATTCGCTCATGGGGACTGAGAATAGTTCAAGATTTAAGAGATAAATTTCACCTGCATTTAAACCAAATGGCTTTAAAGAATCAAGAGAAATATGATTCAGGCTCCTTAGTTTCAGTCGTCAGTAGTGATTTACAGAGCTTACAGTCGTGGTTATCTGAAACTATGACTAATCTTTTTAATGATGGTTTTAAAGCACTTTTCTTGTTCGGCTGGTTACTTTTTATAAATTTTAAATTAACCATGCTAACGCTCATCACCATCCCACTTTTTGCTTTACCTGTAATTAAAATCGGTAAGCAAATACGGAAATATAGTAAAAGTGGTCAAGATTATGTCGGGCAAATAAGCAGCTTTATCAATGAAACACTAGTTAATCAAAGAATTATAAAAGCCTTTAATCTAGAAAACTGGAGACAGAATAAATTTGCTCAAGAATCCAAAATACTCTACAAGCTTCAATCCAATTGGTTTCTATTCATGTCAATAGTTTCTCCTATTACAAATATAGTCGCAGCTTTAGGCATCAGTATTATTCTATATTTTGGTCTAAGATCAGTCGGGCAGCATGATATCAGCATCGGCGAATTCTCTTCATTTTTTGTAACCAGTATTCTACTCTATGATCCGATAAAACGACTAGGTAGAGTGTCTACGATATTACAGTCAGCACTTGGCGTTTCTGAGAGAGTTTATAAAATTTTAGATGAGCCTATTCAAGAAGATATCAGTGAAGCTAGTGCTGAAAATCTGTCAGCTCTACCTCTTGCAGCCTCAGTAGAATTTAAAAATGTGGTTTTTGAATATGAGGCTAGATCTAAAGTAGAGGATGATGGGACTGCTCATAAACGTGCAAGTTCAAGGCTGAAGAGGACGAATGACCGCAGTGTACGGGTAATTTCTAGCGATACCGAGAATGCGAGCCATGTAAATGGCTCATATTCGAGCAAGCAGAAATACAAGCTTGATTTATCAAGCTTACATGAGGATCATGAGGACGACGAAAACGCAGAAATTGGAGTTTACGAGCAGTCCAGATTATTTAATAATCTAAATCTTTACATAGCAGCCAAAACTAGCCTTGCGATAGTAGGACCCAGTGGCAGTGGGAAAACCACACTAGTAAGTCTAATACCTAGATTCTACGAAATTAATGCTGGAGAGATTTTAGTTGATGCTCATTCCATAAAAGATCTAAGTTTACATCAGTTAAGACGCTACATAGCTCTAGTAAACCAAGATCCTCTATTGTTTACTGGAACACTAAGAGAGAATTTAGAAATCGTTTTGCCTAAGGATCTTTCGACAGAAGCGAGAAACGAATCACTAAACCTAGCTTTTGACAAAGCTTATCTACGTGAATTTATAAACGAACTACCGAATGGCATAGATAGCCATATCGGCGAACGTGGTCAAAAGCTCTCACTCGGACAAAGGCAAAGAGTCTCTTTAGCAAGAGCCTTTCTCAGCAAAGCTCCTATAGTAATTCTAGATGAACCCACTAGTGCGCTTGATAATAAATCACAGCAATTCGTATACTCTTCTATCCAAGAGCTAATGAAAGAGAGAACTGTAATTATAATCGCTCACAGATTAGATACTATTCAGAGCTGTAATAAAATTATTTACATGGAGAATGGAGAGATTTTAGAGACTGGTAGTTATGATGAGCTGCTTGCAGCTAAGACTAAGTTTGCCGCTTTGATAGAAGCTCAGGGAAATGGTTCTTGATTAATAGCAATATCTTAAAGTAAGCCTAATTTTCCAAGAAAACTAGATGGTGTTTGTTTTTTTATATTTCCAAATTGAGTTATTTTGCTTTCTGGATAAGTCATATAAAGTAATCTTCTAGCTCTAGTAATCGCTACATAAAAATTATTTTTCTCTTCATCAATTTCTTTTTGACTTTTAGCTCTATAATCGGGGAAAGCACCTTCAGTTAAACCTATAATAAAAACAATATCAAACTCAAGACCTTTCACTGAATGGATAGTAGCAAGCGTTAAAGCATTATTCAGTTTATTTCTATTTACATTTAATCCTAATGATTTTTGATTTCGATAAGCAGAGATAGACCTATTACCAGAGCTAGTATTCGATAAATACTGTCTCCAGTATTTACTTTCTTCTTCAAGATCATAAGCTATAAGATCCAATTCCTCTGTATCTGTAAAAACCAAATTTTGAATTGAATCTTTTAAGTTTTTAAGAGCTTTCGGGTAGTTCTCTTCATTATCCAAAACTATCCTCCAGCTATCTAAAAGGACTCTATACTTCTCCTGATCATTTTTATCATTAATCAAATCCAATACTGTCTTCAACGAATCTAATCCAGATGAATTCACGGATATACTCTCAATACCCAATAAACCAGTTAATTGATTTAAATGCAAAGTATCATTAGGATTATTGATAACTCTAAGCCCTAGATCAAAGATTCTCATAAAGGTGCTTTCATGCTCAAACCTCTCAGAACTTACTTGATAAGAAACTTTAATGTCTCTTTTTCTCAACTCTTCTTCAATATTTTTAAAAATATATTTACTACGAGCCAAAATAGCAATTTTCTCTAAATTAATCTCACCCTCAATATCCTTATGAGAGCCTATTTTTAAAAGATTCTCAACTGTATCACAAACAAACACAGCCTCTTGCTCCTCATTCTCTAAATTTCTTAACTGGAAACCCCCTTCTAAAGTAGCATTATCCGCAATTATCTCATCGCCTGTAATAAATTTATTAGCAAGCTTAAGAACTTTCTTTGATGATCTAAAATTTTCGGTTAAATGAAATTTTTCGGGTTTAAAATCATCTGCAAAATTTTTCAACATAAAATCTTTACTAGAACCACTAAAACCATATATAGCTTGATTTGGATCACCCACCATCATTACACTAGAATCTTCACTCTCGCCCAAAAGCTTCAACAGCTGATACTGTGCAAAATTAAGATCTTGAGCTTCATCAACACAAATAAATTTATAAATCTTCTGATAAAGCTCTTTAGTAGCTGGCTTCATAAATAATATCTTATAAGCTAAATTAATAACATCATCAAAGTCAATAGCATTCAATAACAACATTCTAGTATCGTATTCAACAGCTACTAAATCTTTTTCTGCATCAAAAGCATCAAATCGATTATCAAACTCACAGAGACTTCTTTTTTTTTGGCTAATATAATCAATTAAATCTGCTAAATAAACATTTCTCTCTTTATCAGATTTATGAGAATAAGCATTTTTCAGTAAATAATTATCGTTAATGATCTGAGATAAAATTTCCCTCCTATCGTCTAATTTCTCAAATATATGTGGCGTATTTTGAAAACCAATTACATAGCCCTTCGCATGAAGTAGTTCCAAAGCAAACTTGTGCAATGTACCAATAAAAGCTCTATCTTTTATATTGGGGACATCCTGAAGCCTAGTAAGCATTTCCTCAGCAGCCTTATTAGTAAAGGTTACAGCTAAAACTTTATGTTTATGATTATTTACAACATGTTTAATTTTTTCAGTTAGAATACGGGTCTTACCACTCCCTGCATGAGCAAGAACCAAAATAGCCCTAGAACTAGATTCAACAACATTCTTCTGTTTCTCTGAGAGTTTAACTTCCATCTATGATATTAAGATCGAGTTTAATCTTATCAAAAAGTTCCTTGACTAAATCTGGCAAGTTTTTCTCAGCAACAATCAATTCAGCCACTCGTGCAGCTAGAGCTATTTTTAAATAGTTGTTTCGCTTAGAGTCCAACTCTTGTCTTAATGCAGAATCATCCCAAGTAAGAATAACAGACTCATATTGAATGGAAATTTGTTCACCTTTAGATTTTTTAAATTCTATCAAAGCTTTTTTAATCTCTTGCTGGTAGCCACTTTTAATTAAATACTCTTCATAATCATCCTCACTCGGTATTATGAAAATATTAGGATCAGCGATACCTAAACTGGAATTAGTTTTACCTAGGGCTTTTTTGAGTTCTTCTTGAGCTTTTTTTTCACCATCACCAAAGATGTACCACTTAATACTAAAAGAGTCAGCAAATTGTATAAATGGAGCATAATTAGCCTGACCATTAACACTAACAAAATTAATCCCAAGTTCAAAAGGACTTTTCCCAAAATACTTTTTAAAATAAATAGGTAATGCAATCTCCTCAGTTTCACCCTCAACAAAAATAATTGCCCGAGAGAAGAATAACTCTCCTCTCGTCTTTAAAATTTCTCGCCTTAATTTACCTAAATCCTCTTCAGAAAAAGTTTTACTATCCAGTGAAGTAATAACCACCCCTGAACCTGATTTAATAAAATGCCTTATATCTTTCAAATCAGCTAGGGCGGCAAGATATGGCGAGTGAGTACTAATAATCTTCTGTCCTTTTATACTATTCATCTGCGTAAATAAAACTCTCTGAGCATTAGGATGCAAATGTGCTTCTGGTTCCTCTAAAGCTAATAGTGAGTAAAAACGCTTATCCGAACTAATATTTTTAACCATCCAAGCATTAAACGCTTTAAAAGCCAGTAAAGCTGCCCAACTGCGAGTACCCATACCATGATAATCAAGAGGAAAGCTTTCTCCATCAGCATTTTGGATATTTATATTTAGCCCTTTATAGAGATCTCGAATTTTTTTATTTAAGGGAGTAATCTCTATTGTTTCATGAGTATCTAATGTATTACTTAAAAGTGCCAACTCATCTTTCAAATGACTTAACTCCTCACTGTTCTCCACGATTTCACAATTCAAATCATTTATTTTACTTTCAATTTCACCAATCTTAGTTTGATCAACCTTAATCTGAGAAAGCAACTTGCCAGCATAAGAGTAAGAATTTTTTAAATCTAAAATAATATCCCTTTGAGCATCAATTAGATAAATATTTAAGGCTTTCAATAATTCCGTTTTTAAATTTTTTTCATAACGAATGCATTCCCAGCCTTCTTTCTCTTCTTGCCAAGATTCAATAATAAATTTTTCAATAACATAATCATTAAGTACAGAGTTAAAGTAAACTTTAGTTCTAAAAGCTAGTGTCTGAGGCTCAGCCTCCGCGTTAATGCACTCATCAAACCATAAATAGTCAAATTCTTTATTTCCTTGTTCTGGAATAATTTTCACATCTATAATAATTGGCTCTGAAGAAGTTGAATTAGAGCCAATATGAAAATCCTCTTTGGATATATGCTTCTTACCAAGAGAACCTAATGCAATGCAAAGTGATCTCATCAAGCTAGTTTTACCAGAATTATTCATACCAACTAGCAATGTTATAGTACTTAATCGAAGCTCAATATTTTTTAAAGCCCGAAAATTAGCAACCCTTACCACTTCAATTAATACATTCATCCGCTTATTCCTCGCAATTTATTACTATCTCATTTCATATGATATTACTTAAAAAAACTAAAATAACAACTATGTGGATAATACTGGACAAACTTAGCTATTCATCCACCTACCTACCTAATAAAAAAATAAAACACCAAATAAGCAAAGCCTATAACGAAATAATGACTATCTATACGGTCAAGAATCCCTCCCTGAGCCTGAAGTAAAGTACCTGAATCTTTAACCTTCGCTCGACGCTTAATCATACTCTCAAATAAATCACCCATTTGAGCGATAATTGCCAAAATTAAGCCAAGAATAAAAACTAAAGCCCAATTAAGAAAAGCTTCTTTGAAATGAATAATGCCTAAATATCCCTTCATAAAGCTCCCGATCGCGCTAATAATGCGAGGATCTAACTGATGTTTACAAAGCAATATACATAGAGCAAAACACAGAGAACCCATAAATAAGCCAAACAAGCTGCCTTCAATTTTTTTATTTGGACTAATTGTTTTACTAAGAGGAATTAAACCAAAATTTCTCCCTCCCACTAGAGCAAAAATATCATTTAAAGCTACTGAGAAAATAATAGTTAATAGAAATAAGTCACCATGCTCTAAACCTCTAATTAAAGGATAGAAGGAAGGTGATAATCCTAAATAAACGAGAAGTAATATTGAAGAAATAAAATGTTTATAATCACTAGAAACACTTAGACCAAGCTGGGGGAACTGCATATTTATTAGTTTTAGTAAATAAAAACATAAAGTAAATAAAAAGAATACTGCCACCTGAGAAAGCAAAATTATTAAAAAGTATTTTTCATAAAGATCTGGAATTATTAAAGCTAAAACATTAAAAAGACAGACGAAAATTAAAATTAAAGCTCTTGGTACTTGAATCCCTTGTTTCTCAAGTATATTAAAAGCCTCTCTCAGAGCTGCTAAAGAGAATAACAATACCATAGCAGAGACGCCTAGCTGGCCTCCCCAGTTTGCTAGCAATACCAATGCTACAAGCAAAGCTCCAATAATTACTCTATTCATAAATTTATGGAATTCTATATATTACTATTTTAAATGAAGTTTAGTAGAATTTAAGCAATGGAAATCACTAAAAGAAAGTATTTTCTTTTATCCTTATTTTTAAGTTTTTCAATTGCTGCTTTCGTTCAATTCAGGGCTATTTTTGACGATACAGCAATTAATTCTGGCGTTCGCAATCAAATATACTGGATGGCAAGATTAATCGATCCTAGCCTCTTCCCGAATGATCTAATCGCCGATCACTTCGCTCAGCCTAAAATGATTTCACCGATTTTAGCTGTCATTTATAATATACTGCCTAAAAATATAGAACCAAATGAAATCACACAACTCATACCCTTAATCCTAGTCATAGTTTCAACCATTTTCCTATTTAAAGCAGCTGAGATACGCTTTGATTGCAAGTATGTTTTTTGGCTCTGCTTTGGTTTTAATGTAAGCATCTGGATGATCGATAATCTAGCTGGTGGCTTACAGAGATCTTTTTTCTATCCTCTATTTTTTTTCTTTCTCTGGATGTTCGCCAAAAGAGCTTGGCTAGCCGTTTTTCTATCATTACTCATTCAGGCTTTTATATATCCCATAGTGTTTATAATCTCCTTAGCTATTCTATTTTTGGATTTAATATATAAAAGACTTATACAAGAAGGGATTTCCAAGATACAGCTAATTACAACTATCTCTGGAACAGCTTTTGGAATTTTAGTAATTTACATTAGATATCTATTCTTTACAGATACCCTGATATCAGGATATCTACATGAAGAACTACTACTAAAGCATTATTTAGTCTATGTTTCACCTACAGTAATGATGATTATTTTGACGCGTTTTTTTTATAAACTTGAAACTAGTTTAGTAGAAGATAATTCAATAATAGTAAATAAACTCGATACTTCAGCTAAACATTTTTTAAAACATAATGCTAGGACTATTCTTGTCATCTCTGTATTATTTATGAGCTTTAATTTTTGGCACGATAACTTAATTAAAATTAGTAAAAATGAATATAGGATTTATAAATTCATAAAAAGCACAGCAAGAGATTCTCTCATATTAGCTCCTCTAAATATAGCTGATAACATTCCTGCTCTTTCATATCGCAGTGTTTTAATAAACTCCACAGCAAAAATGCCAGTTGGTAAGAAATATTCATTAGCCATGAAAGAAAGGCTCAAAGACGCAGAAAGCATATACTCAGCTCATGATATTCAAGCGATGTCTGTACTAATAGAGAAATATGGCATAGATTTTATAGTAATTAATTTAGACGAACACGGAAAAGTTTCTAACGGAAATACCATAATGCAAAGCCTAGCTTCAAGTGATAAAGTGGTTTTTAAAACTAAAAACTCTGTAATAATCAAAGT
>JBMOEX010000086.1:0-9126 GCA_049314535.1 Vampirovibriophyceae bacterium
CAGAAAAAGTAAAATATATTTATTTTATAGCTGAAACTAAAGGTTCTTTATCTAGCCTAGAATTAAGCGGAATAGAGAGACTTAAAATAGAGTATGCTAAAAAACACCTTGAGAGCCTTGCAGATGCAAGTATTAAATATGATGTAGTTAAGACTTATCAGGATTTATTGGATAGGGTTTTGAGATGATGGGATTCTGCGTAAGCCCCTTTAAACTAGATTAAGCTCCAGAAACCATTCCCCACCCTACTCCCGTAATTTTAAAAGCTGAAATTCCCTATAAACTTGAGTTTGGAGAAATACACTTTAATACTAATAAATAGCTTAGCAGGGGATCTACAAAAACCTTTACTCCCCCTCGAAATAATCCAAATCAAGATCTTTAATCTCATAGATAAATTTCTTACTTACTCCTACGCCATAATCGATCATCAAATCCGTAAGTTTATCTGAATCTATGAGAATTACCGAATGCTGCACTTTACTTGCAAATTCTATAGCCTCACGAGTAAATTTAGATGTAGTAATAAATATTCCTTTACTAGATTGCTTCCCAACTAAACTACCTACAAAATCACGAATCTCGGGAGCACCTATATTATCTTTCCAGCGTTTAGCTTGAAGATAAATAAGATCTAGTCCTAGTCTGTCCTGTTTGATTACACCATCTACACCACCATCAGAAGATTTTCCTAGAATTTCGCCTGAACTAAAAGAGTCACCATACCCGAGAGCTAGAATTAAATCTAGGACTAATTTTTCGAAAAATCGGGAATCTTGCTCTAATATTTTGGCTAGTAGTTTATCCTTTAAGCTCCTTCTGATGATTTTATAAGCAGCTTCCATGCTCTCTTCTGGATCACTTTCTAGCTCGAATTTGTTTAAAATACTAGAACTGTCTCTGTCAGAGATATTGTCATCTTTAGAATATTTCCAATCTCTGAACTTAGGGACAGTGCTTAAAATTTTATTATTAATCTCATCATGAGTCTTTAAAAATTTACCCCCTTCATCATTTATGCTGAAATGACCTCTAGATTTAGATTCTAAGAGTCCAGCTTTTTGCAAATACACTTTAGCCCAGCTTATTCTACCTTGAAAAATAAGAGTATTGCTCTTATCATGCCTTTTCAAGAAATCTTCTTCGGTCAAAGAGAATCTAGGAGCTAATTTTTTAGCTATTTCTGAATCGCTATACTCTTTGCCGAGTTCACAAACCTCTAAAAGAGGTCTCATTAAAGTTTGAAAATCAGGAATAGCCATATTTACTTATATTGTAACGATTTTCTAATGACAGGGTGACAGCAGTGACAGGACTTTTCATATTATTATTCCTGAAATTTCTCCGCTACTTTAAAATACTCTAGATTTTTATCATTTCTTCTGAGCTTTATCTATCTTATTCAGACCATAACAAGCCTTTCTGATTCTGTTTAACTGTGTTTTTAATCCTCTAGCACCTTCATACTTACTCAGTTCTGTAAAAAGAAGGCTTAGTTTAGTTTCTAACTCTTTTTTCTGAGCTATCACCGTATTAATAAAAGCTCTATCTGATTTACTTTGACGCTCTGCCTTTGCTAACTGAGCTCTAAGATTTTTAATCTCTAAAGACTGCTCCATGACTATATTTTATCTCACATTTACTTAAGATTTACTATCACGAAACTAAAGAAAAGTAAGGAAAAGCTAATCAGAATCTATACTAATAGATGTCTACTATTTTTTGATTTTTCTGAGCTGGGGCTTTCTCTGCGTGGCGAGGATTAAAGATAACCGCTATAAACTTTCACCACTCCCTCATAGCAGCTACAACCTCATCCTCAGTAGTCATAATGTAGCTTTGAGTAGTACCTAAATCAGCATGCCCTAGAGCTATTCTCAAATGATTTAAAGGTTTACCTCTATTAGAGCTAAATGTAGCGAAGGTTCTTCTAAGTCCATGAGCAGTAAACTCTATACCACAGCTTTTAGATAGCCTGTGAAATTTTCTAATTAATACATCTCTCACTAGTGGCGTACCATGAGCATTTGTAAAAAAAGAATCATTCTCTGAGGGATTAGCTTTTAACCTTAATTCGAGATAAAGCGATAGAGCTTTTATTAGCTCTTGGTTTATACCTACTTTTCTGTTTTTATTTCCCTTACCTAGCCACACTGAGACTATGCCTTGATTAAGATATACATCAACCATCTTTAGATTAGCTACTTCACTTGCTCTAAGCCCAGTATTCACTATGAAAATTAATAGTGCTTTAGTGAGAGCCTTGTTATATCGAGGCATAGGAGAGGCATCTAGATGAGCTAAGATCATTTCATATTGAGTTGGATTAAGTACTGTTCTTTTAGCAGGGAATACTCTTTTAGGTTTTAACTTTTTTAACTCTAGCTTTTCAGCTTCAGTAAAGAGTTTCTTCTCTATTAAGTATTTAGAAAAGCTTAGGATTGAATCATAAATTTTAGCTTTAGTGCTAAAGCTCTTAGGATCATAAGAGCCTAAAACCTCTCTTAGATTATTTATTGAAATTATTGGTTTAGTGTAATGCTGTCCTAGACCTTTAATATAGAGGTGGAAATAATATTCATAAATTTCTAGCGTTCTTGGACCTATAGGTCTGCCATTCAGCTTTCCAGTTTTACACCAGTCAAGCCATTCTATAGACATGCTTTCTAGATCACTTTTAGTTAGATCTAAATCCTTTTCTATCTTTTTGATTAGCTTTCCAGAACCTCTATAATATTTATTTTTCCATTCTTGATAATCTGAGATTCTAACTGAATATGTTCTTATTCCAGAGAAGCTTTTAATAGCTGGAATGAAACCTTCTTTGCAGTATTTTTGAATAGTTCTTTCAGCGATTTTAAGATCTTTAGATATTTCATTGATAGTGATATACTCGTGCATAAGGACTCCTTTTAGTTAGGTGTCCCGCACGGACCGTCTGGTCATCGAAATTTTCCAAGTCTTAAAATTCAAAACCCTTTCCCTGACTGGGTTTTAGCATGACGCCTGTTAACCGATCGGTCACTGGTTCGAATCCAGTCTTGGGAGCCATTAAAAAATGAAAAGCCTGCCCTTGTGGTGGGCTTTTTATTTTTAATTCCTAAAATGTATCCAACTAAGTGACCGATCGGTTAACGATACAACAAAAAATTCGATCTGTCACGAAACGCAGACTAGAAGACTAAGCTGCGATTGGGTTCACTGGTTCGAATCCAGTCTTGGGAGCAGTTTTAAACCGATTGAGAATACAAAACATACGAAAAAGCTTGCGTTTTGCGTGTTAAATTTATGATAGCTTTATGACACTGGAAAATAAATTAAACATCACGAGTGAGGTTGAACTAGCCAAAGCTGAAGAAAAAATCAGTAAGCAAAAAGCCAAGCAGGGCAATTTCTGTTTTGCGCCATTAATGTATCTAAAAGCATCGTTAGAACATCGAATGTGAAATTCAGTCTTAGTAAAACAGCTTAAGTTTTTTCTTTAGCTGTTCTAGGGCTTTTTGATGCTTGTCTTTTGACATTTTAGAAATATTGTGAAGTTTCCACTGCACGGCAGGCAAGCGATCTATATTATCTAAGCCAAGTAAATCCCAGTCTGGATTGGCGGATTTAAAAGAGATTAAAAATTCTTTTTCCTTATCACTGAGATTAGTAGTTAAATTAATGATTTCCTCTCTCACTATTTCTAATTGATTCTGAGAAACGGCTTGCAAAGTCATACCCTCAAAGTTATTTTTAAACTGTTCACTAATATCTAATCTGTGAGGGTCAATCAGCTCAGAGATAGGGCGGTTATGGCTGATGAGATAAACGATAAAAGTTTTTCTTAAGGTATCATCAAATTTATCATTCTCAAGTAATAGCTTCACGTCAAACAAATCTCTAGGATGCTGCCTATCTAAAGCTGCACAAATTTTTCCAGCAAAGAGATCATAGAATGAATATGTAGAGACTTCCATATATTTGCTAAATTCATTCTGAGCTTGAGGGCATAATTCCTTTAATTCACATGGAAAGACAGAGCCTCTGATAATATCATTCACTTCAATCTTAATCTGAGATTGAGAATTGCTTACTAGTAAGCTGCGAGTATAAGTATCAATCGATGGTCTAGGGATAATCTGGATATTAGGATATCTATTTTTTATCTCTTCAGTAAAGATTTTTAGATTTTTATCAATTAAAGATATCGATTCTTTCCTGTCTAGTAAAGGAACTAAAGCTAAATCAATATCAACGGATAGCCTTGGCATATCTCTAAAAAAGAGATTTATAGCAGTACCGCCTTTGAGAGCGAAGTTATCTATCTTGGCAAGAGATGGAAGCACTGTTAATAGTAGTTCTACTTGATGGTAATATCTTTTATTCATTAACCGCAAACTCTCTAGGATACGTGATTTGATACTCTAGATCAAGCTTACCACCTGGAATTATCACTCTTTTACCAGAACCTAAATCAATTCGACTGCTATCTAATTTTTTCAGTAACGGCAATTTAGCTTTCTTAGCCATAAACAAAAATAATCGCTTTACTTTAACTGATTTACACTCTTCTAGCAAGACTTGTATTGTCTTGGGACGCATATCCATCAATCCTTCCATTAAGTAATAGCACTCTTGAAAATCTTGAGTCTTTGGTACTAGATAGAGAGCTTCTAAGATAGCCCTTTCTACGCTTGATATTCGTATTTTAAAATTATTTAGCTCTAAGTCTCTTATACCGATCTCAGGGTTTAGGAATTGAGTTTTGACCAGCTTTATATCATTCTGCCACTTTTGGAGCTGAAACCATTTGGGTAAGCTGCTTTTAGTTGAGGTGAATAGAAAACTCTTATTCGAGCTGAAACTTACATTATGAGCCTTTCCTTGCATCTCTAAAGCAGTTCTAGCACCTACGTGTATCTCTAAACTTAGCTGGCTTTGTATGGC
This sequence comes from Vampirovibriophyceae bacterium, assembly GCA_049314535.1. Lineage (GTDB taxonomy): Bacteria > Cyanobacteriota > Vampirovibrionia > LMEP-6097 > LMEP-6097 > LMEP-6097. The sequence continues at coordinate 4,930 of JBMOEX010000086.1, forward strand.
AGATAGAGCTCCCTCCCAACTTACAGAATCCCCGTATCTTTTATAAGCTCCAGTACCTAAGGATTCTAACCAATTATTTTTTACGTATTGGTAAGCTGAACGTTTATCTAAGCCATGCTTATTTAACCATTGGCTAGTAGCAACACTAGAAGCTGCTAGCTTTTGTAAAATTTGGTTTATTTTAGTTTGCTCTGGTCTATAAATAATGGACTCTTTTTACTTTTTTTAAACCACTAATACTATACCACGTAAATATAGAGTGTTAGGGGATGCGTTCTATATTGAAGCCTTGCGATTTATATAATCCTTCTATTAACGTAGAAACTCGTGTATATCGTATAGATGACGACTTAATTTATCTACTCGTATTTTTTCTTGGGGACGATTTAATTTTTTAAGCAAAAAGCCAAGCAGGGCAATTTCCGTTTCCTCAAAATAAATCAGTGACACCCACATGAAAATTTTCTGATCAATAAAATTACTTTATACTCAAAAACTCAATGTCTAATTATGTACTTGAACTTAAGCTAGATCTAAAATTAATCTGCCACAGATTTTTAAATCTTTTCAGCTCTTGCATCTGCCGTAGATGTAATCAAAAATTCATAGATAATACTCAGGATATAATCTGTGAAAACTGCCTAAGAAACTCACTACTCACTGAGCGTACTGGACTTAAAATTAGTGATAATGGCATAAAAATCTATTTCTCTAGCCTATATCAAGAATCACTTATCGAAGAAGTACTATTGGAGAACGCCTTAGATATAGAAGAGCAGCTAAAATTCAATCGAGAACAGATGTTAGACTTTAAATATAAGAAACCAGAGCTCTGTTTTCTTTTCAGTAAATATTTAGAAAGCTTTTACAGAAATGTTCTTAAGACTCATGATGAATATGAAATTCCGCAAGAATACTCCCTAATTATCTGCTGTGTGCCTTGCTTTCCAGATAGAAAATATAATCAAGCTTTATTATTAGCGAAATATTTTTATCAGCTTTTAAAAACTGCTACCCCACTCCGTTTCAAGAAAAATATAAAATTTATTCCAGAACTTTTTTATCGTATAAAAAATACAAAAAAATTACATGATAAATCAGCCTCTGAAAGGAAGCGTGAATTAAAGGATGCTTTTAGGATTGACGAAAACGCAGAAATTGGAGTTTGCGGGCAGTGTAAAAAGATATTAATTATAGATGATATAGTAACTACTGGAACTACCATCAATGAGCTCGGGAAAATCCTGATAAATAAAGGGGTTCAAGCAGAAAATATCATTGGATTTACAGCTTTAGGACGCAATTATCATTAAGAACAATAATACAGAACACACAGTTTCAAGATTCGATAAAACAAGCACAACACATGAAAAAGAAAATAAAACTACACTTGAAAATTAACAATCATTTCTAACTGAGTCTCATTTAACAAATTAGCTGAAAGCTTCCAACCATGGACATCCACAATCTTCTGCACTATAGCAAGCCCTAAACCACTGCCTTTAATACCGTTAGAATTTTGGCTGCGATAAAACTTATTAAAGAGCTTGGTTAAATCAGCTTCCTTTAGAGCATTAGTGGTATTAATAATTTTTAAAGCCTTGTCATCTAAACTTATAATAATAGAACCTTTTTCTACATTATATTTCACCGCATTATCTAATAGATTGGCGATTAAATGGGAGGCTAAATCCTTATCACAGAACAGGTTTACAGATTCATCACAATTAAAATCTAAGTTAAGAGCATTAAGCTCAGCTTTCTCTTTTATATTCTCAAGTTCATTTAAAGTAATATCTTTCAAATTTACATTTGCGAAAAAAACCGTTCCCTCAACAGTATCAATAGAACTTAATTTAAGTAAATTCTGCACCATATCACCTAGGCGATCTACTTCATCATTAATACTATTCAAGAACTTACTGCACATCAAAGCATCATCTTTAGCACCACGCAAAAGCGTCTCAGTCAGAGTTTTTATATTCTGTATAGGTCTTTTAAGTTCATGCGTCGTCTCGCTTAAATCATGCTCAAACTCTTTCACCATCTCCAAAAGAACACGCCTATGTGAAAGCTGGGTAAAATGAGTGGTATAAAAATCACCAGCGAGCCTTACTGTATATCTTTTATAGCCAGATTCGGATGTTTTAAATTTATCTAAAAGCTCCTCAAGCTGCTTTATAGAGGGATTAGAATCAGCCAAATAAGTTAAGGAAGAATTATTTAAACGCTCAAAATTTAAAAGCTTTCTAGCTGCAGGGTTAGCGAACTCTAGTTCAATAGAATCTGAACTCTGAGCAGTTTCAAAGACTATATAAGCAAAGCGCGAGTTTTCAATTAATTCATCAGAGATAATTAGCATTTAATAAGATTTTCTAAATAAGCAACGATAACCCTCTAATTATAGACTATGGTCACAATAGCCCAATATTAGGCATATAATGAAACTCCAATTTCTGCATTTTCGCCCGCCTCAACCTTCAACTTACACGTTTACGAGCAATTCCATAATTTAGTGAAATAAAGAGATGGTGGGCCTTCCGTGACTTGAACACGGGACCTCACGCTTATCAAGCGTGCGCTCTAACCAACTGAGCTAAAGGCCCGTCCAGAGAAACTATAGTATCATAGGCTGCTAAAATATAACCAGTAGAAAAACCTATGAAAAAGCTTAAGAAAAGAGCAATTATTTTTATTATTGACGCACTAGGCATTGGTTCAATGCCAGATTTTAAAGAATTTGATGAAGAAAAAGAATCAAACACCTTTACTAGTACTGTTTTACACTGTTTAAAATCTAAAAGGGGAATTAATATTCCGACTTTAAGAAAACTCGGTCTAGGAAATATTAGCCCCATAGAAGGCTTCAGCCCAGAAGCCCAGCCCATAGCTAGTTTCGGGAAAATGGCAGAGCTAAATAAAGCTAAAGATACCATAACTGGTCACTGGGAAATGGCCTGCATCAAAACGACTAACGCCTTCCCTTACTACCCGAATGGCTTTCCGCCTGAAATTATCGAAAAACTAAAAACTGCCTTTAATGTTAAGGGGATACTCTGTAATCTGCCTTATAGTGGCACTGAGCTTTTAAAAGACTATGGCGAAGAGCATATTAAAACTGGCTACCCTATAATCTACACCAGTGCAGACTCAGTCTTACAGATAGCCGCGCACAGCTCTGTAGTTCCTTTAGAGACTCTCTATCAGTGGTGCAAAGCAGCAAGAGAAATAATGCGTGGTGAACATGAGGTGGCTAGAATCATTGCTAGACCATTTACTGATAATCCAGATAAAAATAGTGAGCTTAAATTCATTAGACAGAATGATAAAAGGCATGACTATGCTGTATTACCTCATGGTAAAAGCATTTTAGAGACGCTCGGCGAAAAAGATATTCCCGTAATCGGCTTCGGTAAAATCCAAGATATATTCGCTGGTGTGGGAGTGCCTTTTAATATTCATACTAAAAATAATATAGATGGCTTAGAAAAGCTGACTGATATTCTTAAAGGAAATTACACGAACCATGAATCTGAATTCATACGCTCAAGTTCCTTTTCGGGAAAGGGAGTAGAGAATATAGATCAAATCCTAAATAGCGAAAAAGAATTACTCTTTATAAATTTAGTCGAAACTGATGCTAATTATGGTCATAGACGAGACCCTGAAGGCTTTGCTCAAGCATTAGAGGATATAGATATCAGGCTCACTAAAATTCTAGAACTACTTACAGAGGATGATCTTTTATTAATTTCGGCAGATCATGGCTGTGACCCGACAGCAGCTGGCACTGATCATACTCGCGAATATGTGCCATTATTACTTTACGCTCAGGGTTTGACTCCTAAAGATTTAGCTACTAGAAATAGTTTCGCTGATATTGGGGCTAGTGTTTTAAAATGGTTTGAGATTGAGGATTCAGAGATTCCGATACAGGGTGAATCCTGTGTTTAATTAAAATCGGTATATCAAAACAGCATGCATACAAACAACCCCAACAAAGAAAAAGTCGGCTTAATCGCAGGCTACGGCGAGCTCCCCCACCTAGCAGCTAAAGCCCTTACAGAGAAAGGCTTTCACGTCATATGCTGTGCCTTAACGGATTCAACCTATAAAATTCTTAAAGATGAATACGAGACTTACAAATACAGTCCAGTAGAGATATTAAAGGCTTTAGATTTAGCTAAAAAGCTAGAA
>JBMOEX010000087.1:0-9041 GCA_049314535.1 Vampirovibriophyceae bacterium
GGACTATGATGAAAAACTCCTATAAGTTTTATTTCATCATAATGTAAACGAAAAGTATCTACCTGAATCGATGTACCTTGCACACAACCTCCGAAATAATTTATTAGACCACCTTTTCTCACTAGGCTTAAACAGAGCTGCCAAGCCTCAGGCTTACCGACTGCCTCTATCACGACATCTGCACCATACGGAAGAAGATTCTTAAGCTTCGCTTTAATTTCTTCATCAGATAAATTATTTATATCTATCAGAAAATCAGCTCCGTTATCTTTAGCTAAATCTAATTTATGCTGTGACCTTGCCACAGCGTAGATCTCAGCTTTAGTAAAGAATCTAATTAATTTAATAAAAGTCTGCCCAATGGGACCTAAGCCATAAACTATAACCTTGTCATCATCTTTAATATAAGACCTTTTAAATCCATGCAGGGCAACGGCAAGAGTCTGAGTTAAGCATAATTCTTCAAGCTTATCAAATCTAGAAACCTTGTATAGATTATGTTTAACAATGTTTTTCGGAATTTTAATATATTCAGCAAAAGCACCATTTAAAAATTCTAAATTCTCACAAAGGGAATATTCTGCTTTCTTACAAAAAAAACATTCATAGCAAGGCGCAGTGTTAGCAGCTACTACATAATCACCTTGCTGAAAACCAGCCACAGAAGAATCTACTGACTCAACAATACCTACAAACTCATAACCAAAAGAGGATGGAATATTTTTAATAATTTTAGGATGACCTCGCTGAAAGGTTTTTAAATCAGTACCACCCGTCGCAGCATATATGACTTTTACTAAAACCTCACCGTCAAGTAAATCAGGAGTATTCACATCCTCTAACCTAATATCTCGCGGACCGTAGTAAAGATAACTTCTCATTGTGCAACTTTCCTTAAAATTATTCGTCTTTATAAACCTAGTCAAGAGATATAATTAATCTCAAGAAAGTTTAAATGCAGTTCTTAATAATAGCCTTTATTATGTTTTTTGGACTCTCTAGCCATGCGGTTACGAGAGAAGAGAGATTTGATCTATATTACAGCCAAGCCGTAAAAGCTGAAAAGAGCGGGGATTTTGACACTGCGATTCGTAAATTTGCTCAAGCCTATGAATTTGATAAAACAGATAGTTCCCTGCTTACTAAAATAGGTTTAATTTATTTAAATAAACCGACCAAGTCTCAAACAGAGGAGCAGGATAATGGCAGAAGAGCTGTTTCATATTTCAATAAAGCCCTAGAGTTCTCTCCTAGTGATGCGATGATAAATCTTCTTCTCGCTCAGGCGTACACTAGGCTTAATGAAACTGAGAAGGCTTACACTTATTTTAAGAGAGCATCGACCATAGAACCCGATAACGTTCTCCTAACCTTTGATTTAGCCCTTTATCATTTTGAACAGAAAAATTTCAAAGAGGCAATAGAATTATTTAATCGTATTATCATGGCTTACCCTGATCATTTAAGAGCTAGAAGCTACTTAGCAGCTTCACTTCAGTCAACCGATAATTATTTAGCAGCTATTGAGCAATATAACTATGTTCTTAAATATGAACAGAATGATTATGCTGTTCACAAGAACGTTGCTGATTCTTGGCTTGCCTTAAGTCAGTATGAAAACGCTCGCGAGAGCTATAAGAAAGCAGCTCAGATAGATGGAAATGTACCGAATATCTATGCTGATCTAGCTTTTATAGAATCTAAATTCGGTAATTATGATGAAGCTGTTAAAAATTACCAAAACGCCATAAAACTTAAGAATGAAGATGTCTGGCATAAAGCTTTAGCTAAAGTATTTTATTTAAATAATGAAAAGCAAAAAGCCATAGATGCTTACTTATATGTCGAAGATTATAATATGGCAGCCTATATACAACAACAAGAAGGTAAATATGATGAAGCTATTATTAACTACAATAAAGCTCTAGAGAAGAATCCTGATGATTCTAAAACTTTATATAACATTGCAAGACTGTACTATGAAAAGAAAAACTACCCACTTGCGACTACTCATTTGCAAAAATTATTACAAATAAAACCTAACGACGTCGAGTCACTATTCTTGTTAGCTAGCTCAGAACAACAGTTAGAAAAATATGACGCTGCAATATCGCACTACAAGGAAATACTGGGCATTCCACAAAAACTAGACCCTCAATTAAAAAACGATATTCACTATAATCTTGCAATTGCACAAAAACAAAAAGGTGATTTGAAATCATCAGAAGCTAATCTAGAAGTAGTTCTTGCCGATAAAGAGAATTTAGCTAAATTCAAAAAAATAGATGATCTTTACAAGAATCTGCTCACAGTAAAACTAGATCAAGATAAAGTTAAAGAAGCTCAAGGGATAGTCGAAATCGCTCTAAAAGAAAAACCAACAGATTTGAATCTCAGGCAGACTTATGCTGACTTATTAATATCACAAGGCAAAACACAAGATGCGATAGAGCAGCTTAGATTAGCCATAGCATTCGATAACACTCAAAAATCAAGACTAAAATTAGCTAAATTACTGAAAGATACCCAAAATCATTTTGATGCTCTAACTGAATATCAGACAGCTGTTACTAAAGAACCTCGTAATTTAGAGGCGATACTCGGTACTGCTAATACTTTTAAAACTCTGTCTTTAGATAAAGAAGCTGAGAATTACTACGCTAGAGCTCTAGAGTATTACCCAACAGATTATTTAGCTAATTATAATTTCGGTCTTCTTTTACAATCACAGAAAAAATATAAAGAAGCTCTGACTTATTATGAAAAAGTTTTAGAGCTTAATCCTAAATTTCTTGAAAATTACTATGTATTAGGTCTCTGCTACTGGAACCTAAAGAAAAAAGATAAAGCCATGCAGCTCTGGAACGAATTTTTAGCTCAATCTGAAGATGAAGAGACGAAAGAGAATATACAAAAGTTAATACAGTCACAGGCTGGCTTGCCTTCTAAGACTATAGATTCTAAATTTGGTCTGGAACAAGATGAGAAGTATAAAATTCAGATTATAGATCCTAATAATCAAGTTCCTTACTATGATTTAGTATCTTAATCAAGCTATGGCTAGCTTGATTAAATAATTTTCATCTCTTTTGCATGGAGACATCCGAAGCTTTATAATTAGTCTTCGCAATGCAAGCTAACCTGAGTACAGATGAAAAAATCCAAAAAACCTTAAACGGCATAGTAGATTTTAAGCCTGGTGGAACTAAAGAATTAGAAAAATTACTGAAAGATGCTGCTAAAGAGGGGAAGCAGCTTCGAGTTAAGCTTGGTATAGATCCTACCAGTACAGATTTACACTTAGGTCATATGGTCTGTATGCAGAAACTGAAACAGTTTCAAGAACTCGGTCACCAAGCGGTTTTAATTATAGGTGGCTTTACTGCTCAGGTAGGCGATCCATCTGGCAGAAACTCAGCAAGACCTCCTCTCACGGCTGAAGATGTAGCTAAAAACGCTCAAACCTATCTAGATCAGGTTTCTAAAGTTTTAGACCTAAATAAAGTAGAAATCGTAAATAATGCTGACTGGTTTAATAAGTTTTCTTTAAACGATATGCTGAAGCTTGCAGGGAAAGTTACTATTAATCAGATGTTAGCGAAAGAAGCCTTCGGAAAAAGGCTCGATGAAGGAAATCCGCTATTCGCGCATGAGATTTTTTACCCACTTTTACAGGGTTTCGACAGCGTCGAAGTAAGGGCAGATATAGAACTAGGTGGCACTGATCAAACCTTCAATTTAATGGTCGGTAGAGACTTACAGAAGGCTTATGATCAGCCTCAGCAGCATATTTTAACTATGCCATTATTAATAGGACTAGACGGGCAGAAAAAAATGTCTAAGACTAGCCTTAATTACATCGCCTTAAATGATAGTCCAGAAGACATATTCGGTAAGACTATGAGTATCAGCGATGAAATGATTTTAGATTACTATACTCTCTGCCTATCGCCATCAGCAGAGCTTTTAAAAGAAGTAGCAGATAGACTTAGTCACCGAGAAGAATTCAACCCAAGAGATATTAAAGTAGAGCTAGCCGTGAGAATAGTAGAAACTTATTATTCTAAAGAAGAGGCAGCGAGAGCTAAAGAACATTTCGAAAATTTATTTAAGAAGAAATTAGTCCCAGACGATATTCCAGAATGTAATTTATCTGAGCTTAAAGATTGTGATCTAGATTCAGGCATTCCATTAGTCGATTTAATAGTTTTAAAAGAACTCGCTGAGACTAAGGGTGAAGCGAAACGTCTTATACAGGGTGGTGGCGTTAAACTTAATGGCGAGAAGGTTTCTGATGTTTTCTTGAAACTGACTTTAGAATATCTGAAATCCATAAATGATTCGACTGAAAATCAGGATACTCCAGTCGCTATTTTACAGGTCGGCAAGAAAAAATTCTGTAAACTAATAACTAACGCCACAATAAAAGTATAGTAAAAGATTCATAGTGGCTAACCTTATAAATTTTCTTGATAATAACCTACCCTTTATCTCTGAGATTCTACTTGCTGATATTCGGTTATTTATTAAAAATATCCACTCAAAAGAATTAGAAATATTCGTTCATAACTACTATCACTCGAAGCAAGATTCCTTTTATCTCGACTCCTCTGCAAAAAGCATAGATAAGGGCAGGCACTTTCAAATCCATAAGGATGCCTTTATACAAAAGGCTTTCCAGCTGGGCAAACCTCTAGTAGGCCAGTATGGACTCGTCGTCGAGAATAGAAGAATACAAGAGTTTGCTTACCCTATCCTAGATTCAGATTGTGGTGGAAACACTGACGAAACCATTGCGGTGATAGCTATTCAGAGAGATATATATCTAACTCGTTTAATACTTGGTAGGCACTGGGATTTTATCGCAGATATTTTAATTAAATCGCTTAAAAGTAAATTACTTACTGATACTAATTTCCCAGCTATCAGTCTAGGAGAAGGGGTAATTATTTTAAAGGAAGATAGAAAAATATTTTTCCCTAACCCTATCTCAGTAAGCTTACTTTCAGAAATAGCAGAACATACTAACCAATTACTCGGCAGATCCTTAGATGATCTACTCCATAACTACTCTAAAAAATATAAAGGCAAACAGACCGCTAATTCTATAGAAGCTATGGAGGAAATAACTCTGAGGCGTAGGTCTCTGAGATTACGCTATGTGCCTCTTACCGAGGGCTTTTCAGCTGTTATTCTAAAAGATATTTCCGAATTAAAAATTAAGGAGACTTTACTAAAAGAAATACATCACCGCGTGAAAAATAATTTACAGACAGTCGCTTCTCTTCTTAGAATGCAGCAACGCAGAAATCCTGAGCTTAAAGATTGCTTTAATGAAGCAATTAACCGTACTAACAGTATTAGCATAGTACATGAATCCCTCTCCCACAGTGATGATATAGAGAATATTGATTTCGGTTATCTTTCACAGCAGATCATTAAAAATCTTTTAGCCTCCTTCGGTTTAGAAAACTTATCAATAAATTTTTACTGCCCGCAGAAAATCCTTATACAGAGTGATGAGGCGACGAAACTTGCTTTAATTTTAAATGAATTATTATCTAACTCTCTAGAACACGCTGGGGAAAAGCTAAGCCAAATAGATATTAGCTTAAATTATTTAGAATACGACCCTAATACGCTTCTACTCTCTATCGCTGATAATGGAACAGGCTTTCCAGAGAATTTTAACTTTAATAAGACGACTGGGCTTGGCTGGGAAATTATCAAAAATCTTGCAGAAGAGTGTCTTGAGGCGAAGATTGATATAGATAAGTCCCATTCTGGAGCGAAAGTGGAGATGCTAATTCCCATGCAAAAACTTCTAAACCTTAATGTCGAGTGAAAATATCTCAATATAGCCTTATAATATAAAGTACGGTTGTTTTTAAAATATGAGTAACTCAGATGAGCATTTGATTAAAGTTTTTATTGTTGATGATGAACCATTGATCAGAATGGACTTGAGAGAGATGCTGCATGAATCCCTAGTCTATAAAGTCGTAGGTGAGGCCAAAGATGGTAGCGAGGCTTTAGAACTTATTAAACAAGCAGAGCCAGACATAATTTTTATGGATGTTCGCATGCCTAAACAGGATGGTATTACCACGGCTAAACAGATTCAAGAAAATTTCGCGAGTATTATTCCTGTAATTATGCTCACAGCCTACAGTCAGCAAGACTTAATTGAGCAAGCCAGTGCCGCAGGAGTTTTCGCTTATTTAACAAAGCCTCTCAGAAAACCAGATTTAATACCAGCTATCGAAATATCTTTAGCAAGGGCTGTAGAGATGCGAGAACTGCGTCAAGAAGTAGATACTCTGAAAGATAAAATCGAAACTAGAAAATTAGTAGAGAAAGCTAAAGGTATCTTGATGACTAGGTTTGATATCCCAGAACAAGTAGCTTATAGAAAACTTCAGAAAGAGGCTATGGATAAACGTATGAGCCTTAAGGAAATGGCTCAGATTCTGCTTGAAACTTTAGCTACTAGTTAGATTACAATCACCCTAAAGCGCCATATAATTCTGGAGTTGGATTCCGAAATTATATGGTAAATTAATTCTATGGAGTATAGAAAAAGATTTATTGAATCTGAGATAGATGATCTTTTCGAGATATTCCCAATCGTTTCACTAACTGGTCCTCGCCAATCTGGTAAGTCGACTCTTATTAAGCATTACATCAGTAAAAAAAAAATACCATGGTCTTATATTTCCTTAGATGATAGAGAAATACTTTTAAGAATCAAGGAAGATCCCACCCTTTTCGCTCACTCAATAAATTCAAATATCGCTATAGACGAAGCCCAAAAAGCCCCAGAGTTATTTCATGCTTTAAAGCAAGTGGTAGACGCAGGATTAAAACATAAGATTATTCTTTCTGGTTCAGCTAATTTTTTATTACTAAAATCTATTACTGAATCTCTTGCTGGCAGGGTCGGTCTTTTAGAGCTTCAAGCTTTTTCAATTGCTGAAGCTTATGAATATAAATCAAATTCATTAATACATAAAATCATTAAGAACCACTCAGTAAAAGATCTCTATGAAACACTTACGAATAGTCAACTAGAGAAAATCTCTGATAAAAAATTAATGAATTTCATTCTCTATGGAGGTTTTCCTAAACTTATTGAGTTAAAGCCTGAACAGAAACTAAAGTGGTTTGATCGCTATATTAGCACTTATATCGAAAGAGATTTGCGTGACCTCTCACAGATTGGGAATTTAGATAATTTTCAGAAAGTTTATAAATTATTTGCCTATCAAACAGCTCAAATTCTTAACCTCAGCAATATTGCAAGTGACACTGGAATAGATTCTAAAACCGTAAAGCACTATCTATCAATATTAGAATCATCATATCAGTGTAAAACTCTGCCAGCCTATTTTTCAAAGCAACGTAAACAATTAATTAAAAGTCCTAAAATCTTTTACTCTGATACGGGATTAGTAAACTTTCACCAAAGAAACGTTGATCTGGATTCAATGTTAAATAGAGGTGGCTGGGGCCATATACTTGAAACCTTTGTCTATAGTGAATTACATAAAGAGGCTAAAGATATGAGTCCTAAAGTAGATTTATATTTCTGGCGAACAAACAACGGTGCTGAAGTGGATTTTGTTTTAAGTTATGGTGAAAAGCTTTATCCGATAGAAGTAAAAGGAGCTGCGATAGTAAACAGGTATGAGCTCAAAGGTCTAGAAAGCTTTATGGAAGCTGAAGGAACTAAAGTACCCTTCGGAATAGTTTTCTATCGTGGTGATAGAATCAGTTTTTTTAAAGAAAATATTTTAGGTATTCCTTTAGGGTACTTAGGCTGAAAAGACTTTAAACTTCCAGCTCAATAAAATACCTAGGTCTATCCTTAACTTCCTGATAAAGCTTCCCGATATACTCACCGAGTATGCCAAAACACAGTAGCTGAACACCACCTATAAAATAAATAGAAATTATAATAGAAGCCCAGCCTGGGACTACCTCACCGAAAAGCTTTGAATATAAAGCCCAGAGACCAATTCCCACTGAAGCAAGAATAGAAAGAAAGCCTAAACCGCTTATAAGACGCAAAGGCATTACAGAGAAAGAAGTTACACCATTCCAAGCAAAGGAAAGCATTTTATTTAGTGGGTATTTCGACTCACCAGCAAAGCGTTTCGACCTGTCATAGTAGACTATCGAATGCTTAAAACCGATCAAAGGAATTACTCCTCTTAAAAACATATTTATCTCACGAAACTCTTTTAAAGCCTGAATCGCTCTTCTACTCATCAGCCTATAATCTGCATGATTATAGATGGTTTTAGTTCCAAGAAAATTCATTAAGCCATAAAATAGCTGTGCTGTAGTTCTTTTAAAAAATGAGTCTGAGTCTCTCTGTTTTCGTGCCGCATAAACGATCTGGTCGCCCTGTAAATAGTTATCTAACATTTCACGAATAACATTAATATCATCCTGTAAATCAGCATCTATACTGATTACGGCATCAGCATCGACACTAAATAAACCAGCTAGTAAAGCATTTTGATGCCCGCAGTTATTTGAAAGTTTAATACCTTTAATATGCTGCGTTTCTTTACTTAAATCTTGAATCTGAGACCAAGTTTTATCGGCACTGCCGTCATCCACAAAACAAATAAAACTAGAATCTGATATTTTACCAGCTCTAATTAATTCTTTTAATAAATCTAAAAGGCGAGAAGCTGTCTCTGAAAGGACTTCTTCTTCGTTATAACAAGGTACTACTATTGCTATTTTGGTCACAATGATAACTCATAAAAACCTCTGTATATTATGCAGCGGTCTCTATGAGTATAATAGACTATCGAGACAGGGAGACAAAAAATTCTCAGATTATTATTTATTTTTCAAGCTTTAATCGCTGCCATTTCATGGTTAGCTTGGTTTATAGCAGCGCAAGATAGCACACTCGGCTATTTCGTCCAAAAGAGTTTTTTCTTACCCGTTCCATTAGAGCAAGTTAAAAACCAAGTAATTAATAATTTTAGCCTCGCAGAATTTCCCTCTTGGCTAATCTGCTT
>JBMOEX010000088.1:0-8891 GCA_049314535.1 Vampirovibriophyceae bacterium
GAAGGTTATAACGACTAGTTCCAGATAGTCATTAAATAAGGAATAAGAAATAAGGCTAGGATATTACTGATCATTACGGCAATAGATATCTTGTCGGTATTGAGCTTTAAGCTAGAAGCGATTACGATTGCATTAGCTGGAATAGGTGTCAGAGATAAAAGCATTAAAACCTTATAGGTAAAGCTGTTGAAAATCTGGAATGTATGCTGATCAATAATGATAAAGCCATAGGTTAGGAGAGGAAAGAGTATGAATTTAGAAAAAAGGCTAAGTAGTAAAAATATACTTGTGTCTTTGTCTAGTTTAATCTTCTTTATTTGGGCTAATCCTAGTCCTACTATTAACATGCCTAAAATACTGTAGGCACCAGTGAAATTATCTGTGATTCTAAAAATGCCTTTAGCAAAGGCGTTTAAATTATTTAGATCGATGTAATCTTTTAGCCAGAAGGCAAGAGCGACAGCGTAAAGGTTAGGTACTAGTAGAGTTTTTTTAAGGCTTTGATTGAAACTATGTTTTCCATTCGCTGTGATAAAGAATCCAGCAGAGTTTTGGAAAATAATTATTCCGAGCATTCCCATTATTAGGGTTCCTAGAGCTTGTTCACCAAAAATAGCTAAGCCAACGGGCAACCCAAAGTAACCCATGTTGCCAGAACTGGCACAGAGAGCTAAAAGATTTTTATTGAAATTTTTCCATAGTAGGGAACCTACTCCTAAAGCCAGTAAGGCAAGTATGCAGCAAATTAAAAATACTACTAAAGCAATATTTAAGCTAGATAGAGGAATTCTATCTTTGATAATGCCATTGAAAAACACTATTGGTGCAACTACATACATGATCATTAAAGATATGCTTTTCCTCTCTATTTCTAGAAAACGACCAGCGATATAACCAAGTAGGATAACTAGATACAGAGGTAGTATTTTGAAAAGTATGTTTTGGAAGGGAGCTAATTCAAGCATTTTTCATGGAATCTTTTAATAAGTTTCTTGTAACGAGTACTCTCCTATTGTATTATTTATGCTTGTGATTAGACCTAAAAAAATCATTCTTGCAAATCCACGAGGCTTTTGTGCAGGGGTAGATAGAGCTATTGAGATTGTAGATATTGCTTTAAAGCTTTATCCTGCTCCAATTTATGTAAGGCATGAGATTGTTCATAATCATCACGTCGTGAATGATTTTAAGAATAGGGGGGTCATTTTCATTGAAGAATTAGATGAAGTACCAGATTCAGCTAAGTTGATTTTTTCAGCTCATGGTACTGATCCAGCTGTTATAGAAAAAGCTAAAGCTAGAGGTATTAGTTTTATTGATGCGGTTTGCCCACTCGTGACTAAGGTTCATAAAGAAATTTTAAAAGCAGTATCTTTAAACAAGAAAATAATTTATGTAGGACATCGTGGTCATCAAGAAGTGGTGGGGGCTATGGGCTATGCTAAGGAAGATATTTTTCTAGTAGAGGATTTACTTGATATAGAAGAACTTAAGTCTTTAATTAAAAAAGATGAAGAGCTGATCTTAGCGACACAAACAACTTTATCCTTAGATGACACGAAGGCACTGGTGGATGCTCTTCAAGCACATTTTACTAAGATTGAGTTCCCGAAGGCTGATGATATTTGTTACGCCACTCAAAATAGGCAGGACGCTGTCAAGGAGCTTATTCGTCATTGTGACCATCTATTAGTTATAGGTAGTAAAAATTCGTCGAATACTCTTAGATTAGTTGAGCTTGCTCAAAAGCATTCAATAACTGCAAATTTAGTTCCAGATCCAGAACAATTTGATTTAGTGGCAATGATTCCTGATTTGGAGAATAAGGTTATTGGTATAAGCTCTGGTGCCTCTGCACCAGAGAGGCTTATTGATATTTTAGTATCTAAATTATTGGGAGACCCACTGTATCAAAATTCTAGGGACTTTAGTGATAGCGATTATGCTAAGAATTCACTTATCGAAATTTTAAGTGTAATAGAGGAGAAGACCTATTTTAAGCTGCCAGCTGATTTACAGCTGAATTAGGAAACGAGAATAATGCCTTTTTTTTCCATAACTTTTCTGTTAATTATTTCAAGCCTTGCTTTGCTTTATGCAAAATTTCCACAGATTTTCCCTTGTGATCCTTTCTTGATAGATAGTTCTCAGATACTTGCTTCACCAAGTTTTCTACATCTTGCTGGTACAGATGCTCTTGGTAGAGATTTATTCACGAGATTAATTTTAGGCGCTCAAACTAGCCTTATGATAGCTTTCTTGACGGCGATTATTGCTTTATTTATAGGTGTTTTAATCGCAGTAGTTGCGGCTTATATTGGTGGTTGGGTGGATTCTTTAATTCTCAGGTTTATTGATTTAATTTATTCATTACCAGATTTATTGATATTAAGTATTATTGGATTATGTTTTTCTCGTTCTAGTACTGCGATTGTAATAGGTCTTGCCTGTATTAATTGGATGGAGATAGCCAGAATTACTCGGGCTGAATTGCTTAAATTAAAAAAAGAAGAATTTATTCTTGCAAGTAAATTAATAGGCTTAAGCCACCAGCAGATTATTATTAAGCATTTGTTGCCTAATGTTTCATCATTAATTCTTGTATCACTGGGGTTTACTTTGCCACGTGCGATACTCTCTGAAAGTACACTTAGCTTCATTGGTCTAGGCTTATCACCACCAAATACTAGCTGGGGTACTTTAGCTGGTGACGCTTTTCAGTATTTAAGAACAGATCCTCACTTGCTTTTCTTCCCAGCTATTTTAATATTTTTAACGAGTTTCTCTTTTAACAGAATTTCAGAATCTTTCTTTAAGGATCAGCTGAAAAATGCTTAAAGATTGATTTTAGGGACTTGATTAACTCCAGTTTAGAAGGATGTTATAAAGGTTTTTAATTAAGTCTTTTGTATAAGTTCCTTGGTAAATATTTCCAGTGAAAAGACCGTTAATTTGTTTAATAATATCCTTTTCAGTTTGATCAATTTTATCAAAATTATTCATAATGTTAGGAAATTTACTCGTCATTGTATGTCTCAATTTCTCTGGTGGAGCATCTGCTATATTAAGACGACTTTTAAGAAAAGTTAGCCTCATTCTTGTTAAAAATTCATCAATCTCTTTACCCATAGGGCTTTTTTTATTTTCTTCATTGAGCTCAATGTTCATTGATAAATATACATCTTCACGAATCTTTTCATATTGAGTTCTGCTATCAAGGCTGTTCTCCAAACCATTCGGTAATTTACCGATTAAGCCAGATTTGTGTAGTGTCTGAGAAAGAAAGGTAAGATTCCTTGCGTGCTCTTTAAGTTGAGAGCCTATATCTTTAAATCCGTTGGCTAAGACTAGTTCTATTTCATCTAGTCTTGAGTGGATTTTCTCAAGAGTTGCGATTGATTCTGAATTCATGTTTGCTATTCTGCCTTTTACCTATAATAGCCAAATACCCATACTGCTCAGTCTTATGTAGCCATTCAAATGAATGACTTATATATTATCTTCATTATTTCAAGTAAGATAATATCCCGACGTGGATACAAAGCCCCCCAATAGTGTTATCATTTTAACTAGGTTATGTTAAGAATTGATAAACGTTCTTATAGATCTAATCAGGGTCTAACTTTAGTCGAATTGATGGTGGTAGTTATTATCATCGGTATCTTAGCTACCATAGCTATACCTAATTTAATGGAGGCTCAAGATAAGGCCAAGAATGCTCAAATAATAGCTTCTGTTCAGGCTCTCGCTTCTAATATACAAATTTCTTCTGTTGATACAGGTGGAATCATTCCAGAGTCGTCTTTTGATTTGGATGAATTAGGAACTACCAAAAAAATTATTAATCCCTTTACTAAAGAACCTGTTGAACTTATCGATGGGATAGTCGATCCAGAGCAGGATCCTCCTGGAACTCTCGGCTATGAGCCTAATGTCACACTAGCTAAGCCCTTTAGAGCTGGTCTGGATGAGGCACCAGAGTTAGAACCTATGATGGGTGCTTTTGTAGTGACAGGTATCGGCATAGTGAAAGGGAAACCTAGTATAGTAGTAGCTTTAGATAATGGTTAAGATAGAAGATAATATAGAGAGTTCTAATTTACGTGAACAGAGATTAAGTAAATTAGAAAAAATAGAACAAAGCGGCATAGACCCATATCCATATGAATTTCAGAGATCTCATACCTCTGAGCAGTTACGTGAGAAATTTTCAGCACTTCCAGATGGTGAAAAAAGTGATTTTATTGCGACTGTTTGTGGGCGTGTTCATAATCAAAGAAATGACTGGATGTTTATCGATCTTTATGATGAAGACGGTAAGTTGCAGCTTTTCTCTGACGTTGATACGAGAACAGAAGAATTAAAGGCTTTATTTCATCTTTTAGATAAAGGTGATTACATCGGTGCTACTGGATTAATTCGCAGAACGCCCCGTGGTGAGCTTACCTTAGATGTTCAGTCAGTGACTGTTCTCTCGAAGAGCTTACAGCCATTACCTGAAATTATCGAAGGTAAAAGACGCAGACTGGGTATCGCAGATGTGGAAACTAGATATAGACAGAGATATATAGACCTTATCGTGAATCCTGAATCTAAAGAACGCCTGAGAAAGCGTGCTTTGATGATACATGAA
Source organism: Vampirovibriophyceae bacterium (assembly GCA_049314535.1). Taxonomy (GTDB): domain Bacteria; phylum Cyanobacteriota; class Vampirovibrionia; order LMEP-6097; family LMEP-6097; genus LMEP-6097. The sequence continues at coordinate 4,634 of JBMOEX010000088.1, forward strand.
ATTAGAAATTTTCTAAATAATCAAGGTTTTATTGAGATAGAAACACCGATTCTTGGCACTGAAGCTGGTGGTGCTGCTGCAAAGCCATTCGTAACTCATCATAACGCTCTCGGCATGGATATGTATTTAAGAATAGCGACTGAGCTGCATTTGAAAAGACTCTCGGTAGGCGGTTTTGAACGAGTGTATGAGATAGGTCGTATCTTTAGAAATGAAGGTATTAGTATTAAGCATAATCCAGAGTTTACTAGCATTGAGCTTTATCAAGCTTATACCGATGTCTTCGGCATGATGGATTTAACTGAGAATCTTTTGAGACATGTTTGTTTAAAAATAGTAGGGAAATTAGATTTCGAATATCAAGGTGAGCCTATTAATTTTACAGAACCTTTTCAGAGGATATCAATGCAGGACGCTGTTGAAAAGATTACCGGTAAACGCCTTTCAGGTATTGCTTTAAATGATGCTTTTGAGGAACACGTGGAAGCTACTTTAATTCAGCCTACTTTTATTTATGATTATCCTGTAGAAATTTCTCCTTTAGCTAAAAAACATCGTGACCCAGAATTACGTGCTCAGGGTTTTGTAGAGAGATTTGAGCTGTTTATTTATGGAAGAGAGACAGCTAATGCTTTCTCTGAACTTACTGATCCTCGTGATCAAAGAGAGAGATTCTTAGAACAAGCTAAACAAAAAGAAGCTGGTAATGAAGAGGCACACGTCTTTGATGCAGATTTCATTACTGCTCTTGAGTATGGTTTACCGCCTACTGGTGGTATGGGCTTGGGTATCGATAGGCTGGCGATGTTCTTAACTGATGCTGCTTCGATAAGGGATGTTATAGCCTTCCCGACTATGAAGCCTTTGCATTAGACTCTCTGAGGATTTATCCTTTTCATAAAATCTATGATGATAACTCAATTACCTAAATACTTTGGCAAATTCGGGGGACAGTTCGTCCCAGAGACTTTAATGCCAGCTTTAGAGGAATTCGAGGCAGCTTTTTTAAAGTATGCTGATGCGGATGAATTCAAGTCAGAGCTTAGCTTTTATTTGACTGATTATGTAGGTAGAGCTACACCACTGTATTTCGCAGCTAGATTAACTCAGTATTATGGTCAGGCGAAAATCTATTTAAAGCGAGAAGACTTAAATCATACTGGGGCACATAAGATTAATAATGCTATCGCTCAAGCTCTCTTAGCTAAAAGAATTGGTAAAACTAAGGTTATCGCTGAAACTGGAGCGGGGCAGCATGGAGTGGCGACGGCGACAGCTTGTGCTCTGCTGGGGCTTGAGTGTAAAGTCTTTATGGGAGCTGAGGATATAAAGCGCCAAGCACCAAATGTAAAACGGATGAAATTACTGGGTGCTGAAGTAATTCCCGTAACGGCTGGAACTGCGACACTTAAGGATGCGACTTCTGAAGCGATTAGATACTGGGTCACGAATGTTTCAGATACTCACTATATTATAGGTAGTGCAGTAGGCCCTCATCCTTACCCAACTATAGTTAGAAATTTCCAACGCATAATCGGTGATGAAGCGAAAGCACAGATATTAGAGAAAGAAAATCGTTTACCAGACTATGTTTTAGCTTGTGTGGGAGGCGGTTCTAATGCGATTGGAATTTTTTATCCTTTCGTTGAGGAAAAGCTTAAAGGTAAGAAAATTTCTTTAATCGGCGTAGAAGCTGCTGGGAAAGGGATAGATACAGCTTTGCACTCTGCGACTATGGTTCAGGGTAAACCAGGTGTTTTACATGGTTCTTTAAGTTATTTATTACAAGACGAATTTGGGCAGATTCAAGAAGCTCACAGTGTCTCTGCTGGATTAGATTATCCAGGAGTTGGGCCAGAACATGCTTACTTTAAAGATGAAAATTTAGTGAATTACGTGGCGGTTACAGATGATGAAGCTTTAAAAGCTTTTCGCTTAGTAGCTAAGCTAGAAGGCATTATTCCCGCCCTTGAAACCGCTCATGCTTTTGCTTATTTAGAAACACTAATGCCAAATACCTCTCCAGAAGAGATTCTCATATTAAATCTTTCGGGAAGAGGAGATAAGGATTTAGATGTCTTCGATTAACAGAGATGCTTGTACGTCGTGCAGCGGTCTCTAATATCATTTAAAGGATATTATTTCCCTTTATTAGTTGAATGTGGTAAAAAACTAGTATGCAGCTTTTTTCTTTCCTGTCTTTATTAATGGTTTTAAGTTTTTACAGTAATGCCCTCGCTTTCGATGTTAAGCAAACTGCGGTAGTGCAAGCACAGACTGCTCAGGCACAGCCTAAAGCAGCAGCGGTGAACATAGATGCTACACCACTGTCTATGACTCTTAAAAAAACGGCTGTGCAGCAGGGACAGTATTTTGAGGTAGATATTACGGGTGCTGAGAAAAACCCTCTTGTGTGGTTTAATTCAGAGTCTTTTCTGGCTTTTAAAATTGCCGATAAGGTTTATAAGGCTTTAATTCCAGTCGAGAATTTAACTAAGCCGGGTAGCTATGTTATTCTTGCAAGGACTGGAGGATGGGAAGAAAGAATCCCAGTCAAGGTTTTAGATAATCGTAAACCCATACAGTATATTTATTTAGATCCCGATAAAAGCTCTTTAGAGGCGACTAATAAAGAAATTAATGAGATCAGCAGTGCTTTTAGACTAAAGACTGAAGAGAAATATGCACAGGGTAAATTTTCTTATCCTTCTACAGCAGTTAAATCAAGTCCATTTGGTGTGAAACGATCTTACAATAAAGGTCCTGTAGATAGCTATCATAAAGGCTTAGATTTCGCTGGTAAAATGGGAAGCCCCGTCTTCGCTCCAGCCGATGGCAAGGTAGCTTTAACTGGTTTAGAGAAAGATGGTTTTCAAGTTCATGGTAATACTATTTTGATAGACCATGGTCACGCACTGAGTTCTATTTATCTTCATCTAAGCAAGATAGATGTAAAGAAAGGTGACATGGTAACTAAGGGACAGAAGATCGGCGAGGTGGGTCATACTGGCATCTCTACAGGCCCGCATTTGCACTGGGGGACTTATCTCTATGGAACTAGTGTGGATCCAGAGTTGTTTGTTAAAGGGGACTGAAAATGGGAGGCTATTAAACCATGCTTCGCTACACCCCAAGCCTATAGCTTGGGTCCCCAAGTTTCGCTCTTCATGGTTTAATAGCCTCCTTTTATCCAAAACTCTCGGCGTATTTGTCTAGTAGAGAAGCTCAGATGCTTGTTTGATTTCTTCTTGCAGTAAGAACTTATTCATCTTGATGATTTGCTGTCATTTTTTGCTGACTAGTGGGACCAAGTAAAGCCACATCAATACGCCCAAGCTCCTTAAGAACAACGACTCCATTGATCTGTGTTTTTTCAGGCTTAGATTTCGGACCAAAATCAAAGCCTCCGACTCCGTAGCTTCCGCCCATTGTTTTTAATGCCCCACCACTTTCATAACCAAACCTACTCATGCCATAATTTCCAGCTCCTAGAAAAGAAGATTGAACTATGTTCTCCTTTTCAAGATCGGTTAACAACTCAACAACCCGAACTCGCAGCGTCCCTTTAGAAGTATCTTCATATTGAGCAACCAACTTGGCGTTTTCATCCTGTGGTACTGTGAAGATGATAGGTTCATTAGTCACCTTAGCGTCAAGAGCCTCTCCAAGCTTAACCTGCTGCTGCTGTCTGTTTGTTACTTGTCTTCCTGTGATAACAACAGTTGCTTTACCTAGTTCAGGGGACTCTTTATTAAAGATATATATTAGTTGTTCATGCTTTTTTTTGCCATCTGTAGTTTTTTGACCCGTCTCCGTTTCCAAAGTAGGCAAACCACCATCTAATTCAACAAGTAAACCTATTTGCTTTGTGCCAGTATAACGCTCGGAACCTTGAGTGTAGCTTCCTTTCCGTTCCACAAGAATATCCTCATTAGGAATACTAATTTCAAACTTTAATTCACTACCTGGTTGTATCACAAATGATGGTCTGGTTTTTTGGGTCACCACTTCAGCCTTATCTCCTAAGGGTTTAGTAGCTGTCATCTCAACAAAATTATCACCTTCAGATGAATTAGGTTTTCTAATTCCAATTGCAGTTTGAAGAGCACCCCACCAGTTATCTCTTTGCTCTGCTGTTGGCTTAGAGAAAACTTTTAAGCCGACAACCGACTGTTTATTATCTCCATTTCCATCTTCTAAATCCAGGGCTGTCTCATTCTAAAAATCAAGAGATTTTAGGAAATTTTTGAAAGATAAT
>JBMOEX010000089.1:0-8516 GCA_049314535.1 Vampirovibriophyceae bacterium
ATGAAAGGGCTAATTATGTTTTAAGTAAGTTTAAAAAAGAAGAAATAGAATCACTCACTAATATATTTTCAGACTGTGACTACGTTTTAAATCAATGGCTAAATGAACCTTTAGATAAAATACAGAGTCCTAGTAAAGATCAAAAGCTTAATAGCAGTGTTAAACTAAAAAATAAAATGAAATATAAACTGAAAAAAGGTCTCACACTCTGGTTAACTGGTCTATCTGGTTCAGGTAAAAGTACTATCGCAAACGCACTAATAGGAAAGCTTTCCAAAAATAATCAAGATTTTCCTTTAGAAATGCTTGATGGAGACGAGATTAGAGAACATTTAAATAAAGATCTTGGCTTTGAGAGAAAAGATAGGATTACAAATATACAAAGAATCGCCTTTCTAGCAGGGAAAATCTCTAAACATAATGTTTTAGTTATAGTACCAGTAATAGCTCCTTATAAAGAAGCTCGGGAATTAGCTAGAACTTATAGTAAAAACTTCTTAGAGGTTTTTATAAAAGCCAGTCTAGAAAAAGTAGAGGAAAGAGATGTGAAAGGATTATACCAGAAAGCAAGAGCTGGTGAAATTAAAAATTTCACTGGAATAAGTGATGCCTACGATGTTCCAGAAAATCCAGATCTAACTCTTAACACGGAAGAGACTAATATAAATGATTCTGTAGAAAAACTTTTGAACAAGTTAATTGAACTCGGCTATGTAGAAAACTTGTCAGAGTAATTTTAATAGAAAGTTTTCTACAGAATTTATCTAAAACTTTTATGTCAAGTAACTTAACAAGAAATGATTATATAAGTTTTAAACAAGCCTTAAACTCAATTAGTAAAATGGTTTCAAGAGTTTTAAACAGTTTCTACAAGATAAACTACTATTAGTTTTATAAATATATTTAATTAAGTTATTTATTATTAAAAAGAAATCTTAGTTTTATCTTTTAAAAACCTGATATATTTTGTAAACATGAAATTAACTGTTTCTCAGAAATTATTAGATAAAGCGATAAAATCGGTTAATAAGGCAGTTCCCGCTAAAGCACTTCAACCAATTTTAAATAATATTTACCTGAAAACACAGGATAATAAACTTTTAGTTAATGCTACTGATTTAGATTTCTGGATAGAGGCTACTATTCCATCCACTAATCTAGAAGAGGGTTCTATAGCTGTTTCGGCTAAAAAAATAGAAGAAATATCTAGTAAATTCTTTGATGAGGAGTTGAATTTATCTTTTGCTAATGAAAGTAAAGTTCTTAAAATTGGTTCAGAGAAAATAAAATTTGATTTAATAGGTTTTCCTGGAGAAGATTTCCCAGCTTTTGAAAAGCCTGATTTAGAAAATCAGTCTCCAGTTATTATTAACAGACAAGATTTTTTAAATTTTATAAACGTAGTTCAGATATCTGCTTCTAGATTTGATCTTAATAATATTTTAGGTGGTATTTATATAGCTATTCGCGAGGAATATAATCAGGCACTTGATTCTAAAGAATACTTTTTAGATTTAGCTAGCTCTGATGGTGGCAGGCTTTCAGCTTTCTCTCATAAATTATCAGATCTTAAAGAATCTAATTTTAAGCATAAAGTAGTCATAGTGCCGATTAAGATTATGCTTGATATTCAGAAGATTTTAGATACCAGTATTGATGATAATTTAAGTATCTATTTTCTTTCTTCACAGGTAGTTTTTAAAACAGAAGATAGATATATAGTAACTAGATTACTAGAAGGTAATTATCCTAATTACCTAGAATTAGTTCCTACTGGACATGACAAGAGAGCTGTTATAGATAGAAAAGAGTTTCTCTCAGCTCTAGACAGGGTTTCAGTTATGGCTAATGAGATAACCAATATGGTTAAACTCAGTTTATCAGCAGAGACTTTAAAGCTGGATAGTAATAATTTAGATTTTGGTAATGCTACTCAAAGTATTCCAGTGACTCATTATCAAGGAGAAGATATTGAGATTAATTTTAATATCAAGTACCTGATTGACTTTCTTAAGGTAGTAGATTCAGAGCTAGTTATATTTTTAATTCACCATAAAGAAAGCCCAGCGATTATTAAGCCTGAATCAGGTGCTGAGCATATTTATGTCATTATGCCTTTGAAGGCGAATTAGGTTATCTGTGTAAAAATGTCAATTTTGGCATAATTATCTATATTAAAATGTTGCAACTCAACACTTTTACATAGATAAAAGTGGCATAATTATTTATATGAAGCGTGAGATATATAAACAATTGCTTATTTGGAAAAATAGTAAGAAAAGAAAGCCGCTGATTTTAAAAGGGGCAAGGCAGATAGGTAAAACACATATTTTAAAATCATTTGCTGAACATGAGTTTGAAGGTTTTCATTATTTTAACTTTGAAGAAGATAGTAGGCTATCTAGTTTTTTTAATGATGATTTAGATCCAGAGAGGATTATAAAAAATATTTCTTTATATAAGGAGAAGAAAATTAATCTTAAAAAAGACATTTTGATTTTAGATGAAATACAAGCTTGTCCTAGAGCTTTAACTAGCCTTAAATATTTTTATGAAAAAATACCAGAATTAGCTGTTACAGCAGCAGGGTCTTTATTAGGTGTTACTTTAAATGAATTTTCTTTTCCTGTTGGGAAAGTAGATACTTTAGAAATGTATCCTATGTCTTTTAGAGAATTTTTATTAGCTTTAAATAAAAAAGACTTAGTTGATTTTTTAGACAAGGTGAAAGATGAAATACCAGAACCAATACACGAGAAGCTTTGGGATATATTTAAAATTTATCTTATCGTAGGAGGTCTTCCTGAAGTGGTTTCAGAGTATGTAGAAAATAAAAATGAATCAAAGAATGTGTTTAAATTAGTAAGAGAGAAACAGAATCAGTTAGTTAATGATTATATGGCTGATATGGCGAAACACTCTGGTAAAGAGAATGCTCTGCATTTAACTAAAATATGGACTCATATTCCTTTGCATTTAGCTAGGGATATAAATGGCTCTGCGACTAAGTTTCAATTCAAAGGAATTATTCCTGAAAAGAATAGGTATTCAAGGCTCGCTGGTGCTATAGATTGGCTTGATGCGACTGGATTGATTATTAAAATACCTATTCTTGAAAAGGCTGATTTGCCATTAAAAGCTTACACTAAGGAAAATTCTTTTAAGTTAATGATTTTTGATGTAGGTATTTTAGGAGCTTTAAGTAAAATTTCTCCTTTAACTATTCTTGACTATGACTACGGTTCTTATAAGGGTTATTACGCTGAGAACTTTGTAGCTATGGAACTTTTAAGCTTTCAAGGAAATGATAAAACTTTATATTCATGGAAGGAGAATCAATCAGAGATTGAGTTTTTAAAAGAAACAGACGGAAAACTCTATCCAATAGAAGTTAAATCTGGTCATATAACTAAATCTAAGAGCTTATATTCATTTTCTCAGCGTTACAAGAATATTGGTTTTAAAACTATTTTAAGTGCTAGAAATATAAAAATAGATGAATTAAATAATCTTAGAAAATATCCTCTGTATTATGTTTCGTGGGTTTTTTAATGGTAAGCATTTTTTCGCGGATTGCTTAAGATTTCGTTTATGAAAATACTATTACTGTTTTTATCAGGGGCTTGAAGTGTTACAATTTTTTTTATGGTTAGATTTTTCAATAACTTATTAGTTCTGGTTGTTCTGGTTTTTTCTTTAAACTCCTGTGCCACTATATTTGGTAATTCTCGAAAAAGTGAAATTACTGTAGAATCAGATAGACCTTTAGGTATTAAGCTTCAATCTAGTAAAGGGATGGTGATTAATAAGACGACACCATTTACTACAGTTTTGGAAAGAGGTTCGACTTATGTTTTGAGTGTTAAGTCAGATCAATTTCAGTCAGACGATATTTTTATAGATAAAAAAATTCGAGGTCTTGCATTTTTTAATCTGATTTTTCCTCTCCCATGGATAATGGATTTTGCTACTGGTAATGCTTGGACGCATGATAAGCACTATGTTTATATAAATACGTCTGAACTTCAGAAAATTAAATCTAAGCTTGATACCAATAAGAAAGATTTTATAGCTGATATAAAGATTTTGATTGAGGGTAGAGAAGAAGGTAAAGAGAAAGCTAATCTCGGACTTCATAGAAAAGTTAAGTTTCATAGAGTTTAGTTTTAAGGAGTTTTATTAATGTTTTATTTAAAATTAGGGAAACTATTTTTTTCGTTTTTTCTTGTTACTGTGATGTTTTTATCTTTTCCTTTAGCTACTTTAGCTAAGGCTGAGGATATTGATATTACTTTTAAAAAAACGGAAGCTAAGGGTTACTTAAAGAAAAAGTATATTCCTTATGAATTCACTTTTCATAATAAAACATCTAACGACATTAATATTACTCACATGGACTTTAGTTCTGATCAGCCTGTTGATGTAGCTACTCAAGATGCTAGATCTGTATCTCAAGGTGCTCTTGGTGCTACTTGGGCTCTAGCAGGTCTTTTGTGGTTTACACTAATAGTCCCTGCTTATGCGATTATTGCTACTCCAGTAATATTAATTAGAAGATCTACTACTAGAGCTAAAACTAGTAAAGAATTACAAGAATTTTCTGAATTAAAGCCAAGGAATTTAAAAATATCTGCTAATCAACCAGAAAAAATAGTAGTTATTTTCCCTAAAGACTTTACTAGAACTGATTTGACATTTAATTATCAATCTTCTTCTTTTGGTACTAGATCTTATAGTGAAAAATTTATTTTATCTGATAGAGAATAGTTGTTAATTGTTATTGTAATTCAGCTCTAACTTTACCCAGCATAGAATTACAGAGAATAATCTCATCTGCTGTTTCCAAGTCATAAATAGAAGTCTTTTTTTCAGAGGCTTCTAGCTCATTAATTAGAATCTTTCTCATAGTACCATTCAGTAAATTAGAGTCTATATGAGGCGTTAGCCATTGATTATTTTTTCTGAAAAATATATTAGTAAAAGAACCTTCACAGATTTCATCTTTTTCATTAGTCCAGATTAATTCGTGATTAATGTCAGGCAGTGAAATAGTGTTTTTATTTACATGGTTTACATTAGTATTTAACTCATTACGGCGGGTTTCTAATGATATTAAATTATTTAAGCTGATTTCTTCTCTAGGAAAGAATTTATGCCTCCATTTTTTATCTTCACTGTTAATTTTAAAATTTTTAGCGATAGTAAATTTAATAATATTATTTTCTAAAAACCTGTCATAGAGTGATATTTCCCTTTTAATTTCACCATCTATGTTATATATGAGTCTGAGTTTATAAATATTTTTTTCTTGGTTATCGTAATTAAAGCTCCCAGTGAATGTTTGGATATTATAATCAGTGAGATTAAAGTTATTAATTTTTTTATCTAAAAAATCAATATTATGAAAATTTTCAGTAAAGAATATTAATAGTTTTTCTGAAATATATTCTAGGATTGACTTATAAAAATATTCTGTTAAAGTTTTAGATTCTAAATCAGCTTTAATATATTTTTTATTAATTTTAAAATTAAGTTCAGCGATGCTGTTTAAAAGCCTTTCTGTGTGAAGGTTTAAGTTGTAAATAGTAATAATATTCTCTTCTGGATTATATTTCAGACGTATGGTTTCTATGAGATTATTTATTTGCATTTTTGTTTATATTTTGGTGATTAAACAAGTAAATTTTATCAGTTGGGGAAAAATGACCCCTTAAAATTTTCATCAGGACTTGAGAAGCTTTTATCTATGAGGCTTACTAAAGAATCGCTTAAATATCGTGCAGAGGCTCTTAGATATATAGCCTTTGCCTTTATGAGTCCTTTCTCTATGACAGTTTTTTTGATTCTAACGGATTATGATCAGAGCCTATTAAAAATTAAACCACTGTTATTTATTTTTAGCTGTATATTACTAGTAATAGGTCTTATTTTTCTATTGAGAGGAATAGAGATTCTGGAAACGAATTTTGATTTGAAAAAGGATGATTAAAAAATGATAGGCACTCTTACGGATAAAGAAATCACTTTAATATTTGGCATGATTTTCTTCATAGCTAGTTTTTATTACCTTTATCGAAAATTAGATGTAACTCAAGAAGATATAGATAAAAGCAGAAAAAGCATGAAGGAATGAGATACAGAGAGGATTAAGGGATTTCTTGGGATTAGAAAAAGAAGTCTGGGGAAAAATGACCCCTTAAAATTTTGCTTGAAATGAAGCAGAATTTTTTCTATGAATTTATCTGAGAAGATAGAAATATTAGAATCTGAGAAAATTAAGTCTAGAATCCTTATGCAGGGTGGCTTTTGTTGTATGATACCCCTAGGGACTTTAATACTAAGTTTTATTATTGATAAAAACTATTTTGGAAAATCTTTTACGATAATAGGTTTAGTCTTCGGGTTCTTATTTGCTTATGGAGGTTACATAATGCTTTTAATGAGTTACCATAAAATAAGACGCTGGGAGGATTAGGAGTATGGCTTGGGATTATTTTTTTACTATGTCTGCTATTACAGTCCTATTTTTTCTTTTAATTTATCGCTTGCATTATGGGTTTTATAAAATTGATTTAGAATGTGGCGATAAAAATGCAGTAAAGCCCACATTAGCAGAGGTTTTTCTTGGGATTAGAAAAAAGAAGTCTGGGGAAAAATGACCCCTTAAAATTTTGCTTGAAATGAAGCAGAATTTTTCTGATGAAGGTAAATTTTAAAAAAGACCAGAATAGATCACTTGGAATAAAATTATTCAGTCTCTGAGCTTGCTTGCTGTAGGCTCTTTTATGGTCATGATAAGATACTTACGAATCAGGAGAAAATAATGTTTTATTTAGGAGTTATTAGCTTTGCTACTGCGATCTTTTTAGTGGGGTTGGCTATTTGGGGAATGAATGTAGAATATGGCTTAGAAGAAGTAGATTCAGAAGAGGCTTAAAGAAAAATGACCCCAAAACGCTGTTCCTGGGTGGATTTAAATAACCCTCTTTATGTTGAGTATCATGATAATGAGTGGGGTGTTCCAGTACATAATGATGATAAATTGTTTGAAATGCTCATTTTAGAAGGGGCACAGGCGGGTTTATCTTGGGCTACTGTTTTAAAAAAACGTGAGGCATATAGAAAATTATTTCTTAACTTCGACCCTAAAAAAGTAGCAGAGTTCTCATATCTTGATTTAGAAAGGATTTTAGAAGACGCATCTATTATTAGAAATCGTTTAAAGATTTTTTCAGTAAGACAGAACGCTAAAGTTTTTCTTCAAATACAATCAGAGTATGGTTCTTTTGATGAATATATTTGGCAATGGACTGCTTACAAGCAAATAAAGAATAAATGGAAGTCTTTATCTGAACTTCCTAGCAAAACCTCGCTCAGTGACTTAATTTCAAAAGATCTAAAGAAAAGAGAAATGAATTTTGTTGGCAGTACTATTATCTACGCTTATATGCAGGCTATAGGCATTGTTGATGATCATTTTCAGGATTGTTGGAAAAGCTGATAAAGCTTCTCTGCTTTTAACTGTATTTCCTTAAACTCTTCTTCAGGATTAGATCCAGAGGTAATACCAGCCCCGCTGTGAAAAGATAGTTCTTGTTTAATCTTGTCATAGACAAGGCTTCTGATAATAATATTAAATTCACCACCCTCATGGAATTTAAAATATCCTATAGAACCCGTATAAGGACCGCGTTTTATTCCTTCTAGTTCTTTTATAATCTCCATAGCTCGAATTTTAGGAGTGCCAGTTATAGAACCACCAGGAAAAGTAGCGGAGAAGATCTTTTCTAAATCAGGGATCAAGGTAATTTTTTGAGATTTATTTGCCATTCTCGGCTTTGAACTTGTATGTTCAGAAGATATTTCTAAAAAGCTGTCTTCATTTAAAATAGAGCTTACTTTAGAAACTAAATGAAATAAATTTTTAAATTTTTTTATTTCCATAAACTCAGATACTTTCACTGAGCCAGTTTTAGAAATGCGACTTAAATCATTTCTGATTAAATCTATTATCATGATGTGTTCAGCCTTTTCTTTTTCGGAGATTAAGAGCTCATTTTTTTTACTAAGATCAGCGGTACCCTTAATAGGACTGCTTTCTATAACCCAATCATAGGCGTGTAGCCGAACTCCAATTTCTGCGTTTTTGTCTTCTGCGTTTTCGTTGCGCCTGTGATTCTTGGGATAAATTTTCAGAAATGATTCTGGTGAGCTGCTTAAGATAGCATAGTTAGAATAATTTATGAGAGCACTGTAAGGAGCAGGGTTCTCTGCTTTAAGGCTTTCATAAAGTTTTTCTATATCATCATTTGATAGTTCTTTAGACAAAGAGATCTTTTCGGAGATATTAGCCTGATAAATATCACCTTCTTCTATATATTTTTGGCATTCTTGAATTTTTCTAATATACTCATTTCGATTAAAATTCTTTATAGGAAAGTCTTTTATTTTAAAGTTCTGATGCGGAATTTTTTTTAGTGACTGCTTGTAAATATCACTTTCTGTGTTTATTTCAC
>JBMOEX010000090.1:0-8396 GCA_049314535.1 Vampirovibriophyceae bacterium
GCTGGGGTAATAATGGAAACACAGGCTCAGCTGGAAATCATTGTAGGGTTCCTGTCGGCTGTACTTTTGATAATGGAAACACAGGCAGAGGGAATAGACCGAATGAATCTGGCAGATATTATAATTATGCAAACGAACGCCAACCTTATGATGACTTCTTAGTTCGTGGCTTTAACTCTGGTTATGCGCAAAATAATCTTGTTGCGACAAGAAACAGAAGAAGAGATATTGAACAAACTATTGATAGTATTGGGCAAGTTGGTTTCTGGGGGCGTGGTTCTGGTTATCCACAAAGTTTATATTATCCACAAAATTCATATAATGTGTAAAATGGACTTAACCAATAGAATTAAAGACTCAGCTAAAAAATAAACTCAACTTTAATTCAAAAACAAATTATGCAAATCTCTCTTATAAAGATTCATTAGCATAATATTATTCTCAAAAAGCGTTTTCCCATTTTTTCCTAAGGTCTTAGCGTGGGAGAGTGCTTTTGCACCAGCAAGGTTGCCATCTAAAAGCAAGTATTGATCAGTGCCTTCGCTCATCATTACTGAACCAAAAGGTGTATTCACTAGGTCTAAGTATTCCTGCTTAAGAGCGTGAGTCCATTTATATGAGCCACTTTGTTCTTGAATAATTGCTAGTCCTTCATTTCCATAGTTCACATGAAAGAACATCATGCCAGCTTTAATTTCAGCCAAAAATAAAATAGGGCTACTCGCATCCTGCCAGCTTAAAAGACCTTTATGTGAAGGATCACTTAAACTTTCTATCTTAATAAAACCAGTAAGGAAATCTTTAGAAGAGTCATCTTTTAAAATATACTGATAGTGAAAATTATCAGTCGTTTTATCTAAGGTAATCTCATCACCCATCTCTTCTAACCACCGCTTCGCTTCTTCGAGTTCTAATCTCAGAGATTCATCTAGCTGTAAAGTGCTATTAGAGTCGTGATTTTTGAGAGCAGAGATTAACTGATCTTTATGGCTTATAATAAGCCTAAACTTATGCTCAGGGAAAGAGCGATCTAAATAGGCTTGGTCTATTTTCTGTAAACCCGTAGCATGAATAGAAGACAGCGCGAAGCGTATCTTATTTAGCCCCTGCCAAACAGAAATTAAATCATGCCAAGTTCTTTCAGTTATCATCAAGATAAGCCTATCCCATCAATGCTATATAAATTCTCATTATATATACAGTCGATATTTATAATATACCTTGATTTTAATAATCCTTGATGCGACAGAACTCTAACTTTTACCCGAGGAGCATCCCCTAAAAGCTCTATATGAAATTGAAAATGTCTTAAAAGATACTGCCCATGCTTATAAGCATTGGTGTTGCCATCATCTTCGTAGAAATTATAATCAATAGTAAGGTTTTTCTTAAGACTTAATTCCTGCGAGTTGAGAAAAATTCTAAATTTTAAAGGTATGCTTGCAGTATCTTGTTTTTGAGGGTCTTGAAAAGTCTCATCAAGCATAGGCAATATAGAATTAGCTTTCACGAAAACAGGGATAGTATTAATATCTAATTTCTGTTCATATTCTTTACCCGCAGGATATTCTTTAAAATTAAAAAAATCAATCCAAGAGCCAGAATCTTCTAAGGGAGCTATTGTTGAAGAAGATTTAGCTTGACGATAATTCTCTAAAGCTGGTAAATAGAATCTTTGAGACTGCTCGCGATCTTCAATTTCTGCGTTTTTTGCATCAGGGTAAATGGTTTCAGCTACAGGTATTACTAATAAAGATTCACCTAACATAGACTGGAAGCTTATTTCACGAACTTTAATATCTTCTTGAAAGTCATAAATTAACGGGCGTTGAATCGGTACGCCTTGAGTGTGAGCTAAATAATTAGCTTGATATAAATATGGTCTTAAACTATCTCTAAGCTGCATAAAATTTTTCGCTATATTGAAGAAGCTTATAGCATCAGGGTTTGAGCCTGCTAGTAAATCTAAAACCTCAGTAGGCTCTTCTTTATAAGAGTGAATGGTAAACCTTGGTGAAAAAACACCTAGCTGAATCCACCTTAAAAACAGCTCTGGGCTAGGTTTATCGCCCCAGAAACCACCGATGTCACAGCCACAGTGAATCATCCCAGAAATACCCATAGAGGAAATTATCTGCGTATCATATTTTAAAGCGGTAAAACTACTACAGTTATCACCAGTCCATGTTTCAGCGTATTTCTGAATACCAGCATAACCACTACGACTTAATATCCATGGTCTAAGCTCAGAATTATTTTCCAGTGAAGCTTCGTAAGACAGCTTACTCATAAGGTTTGGCATAAGTATAGTTCTGTGAACTTGACTATGAGCAGTAAATATCTCATATTCGTTATTATCATTCCAGATACCTCTTAAACCCTTTTCTAGAAGCTGTTCTTTGATTTTAGTTTTCCACCATGTTTGGGTTTGAGGTTTGGTGAAGTCGAGATACGAACCCTCCCCACCCCAGTAATCCACCACTAAGGACTGCTCGCAAACTTCAATTTCTGCGTTTTCGTCGTCCTCATGATCCTCATGTATACTTGATACATTGCGGTCATTCGTCCTCCTCAGCCTTGAACTTGTACGTTTGCAAGCAGTCCCCTGAGACTGATGCACAACTCCATTTTCTGCGTTTTCGCCCGCTGCGTTTATAAAAAGATCTAATCGCTCCGCTTCTGCATAAAGCGGATGAGACTTTAAAAGTACTGGTTTTAGATTTACACATAATTCGACCCCTAGTTCTCTAAGTTCTTTAATGAAAAGCTCTGGCTGAGCGAATTTCTGGGGATTCCAGGTGAACTGTAAGCGTTCATTTTTTTCATTTAATGTGTAACCTGAAGAAAGGTGAAAAGCAGTAGGGAAGATGTTCTCTGCTTGATGGCGTTTAGTGAAATTTAAAAGTTCTTCTGCGGAATTATTTTTCTCTGTATAAGCCATACCGCTACCCATGTAGCCGAAGATGAATTCTGGTTCTAGATTGGGTCTTCCAGTAAGCTCAATAAATCTTTGACTTACTTTACTGAGTTCTGGTCCGTGAATATAGTAATAATTTAAATCCCCAGCGACTGCCCCGAAATAATAATAGGGACTTGGTTTTCGCTCTTTTCCGAAATCGAAAAATTTTTCTGAAAAATTATCAAAAAATATTCCATGAGCTTTATTTAAAACTCTGTCTAGGGCTATAAAAAAAGGAATATCTTTATAGAGAGGGTCACTGTTACTAGAATCATAGCCAAGTGCATCTACTGGTTTATTTATAAAACGCTTACCCCAGCGATTAAGTTCACCAGTTTTATCTCCTAACCCATAAATTAGTGGAGGATTCTGTGAATCTGGATAAGCTCTGTAGGAGCGGACCTGCGGTCCGCCATCTAAAAAAACATCACTGTAAAAGCCAGCTTGAGAGAGATCTGATGAAACTAGGTCACCATCAGCATCATAGATATCTATTTTTAAAGCATCTTTATTAATTATGATTTTTAAAATATCAGTATTGAAAATCAGCTCAGTGGCAGTGTCTTCTAGGTTAATAGTATTTTGATTTTGAATAAAAACATCAGGTTTGCGAGTAGCCCCATCAGTACCTTGATCATTTAAAGCATAGCTACTAAAATCCAGCAGGGGATTAATATTTAGATCAAAACTATCACTAAAGGCATAATGAAAACGCACTATGTAAGGTGATAAAAAGAGAATGAAAAGGTTTAGTGGAGCTGATTCACTGTTTTCTAGCTTTTCTTTAATGCTGCTCTTGTCTGAACCTAAAGATAATTTAAAAACCCTAGTGTCTAAAGCCTGATAAGACTTTAGCTGTAAATAATTTCGAACGCCGTAGTGAGTATTAGCGATAAAAGCCTCCAAAGTGTCTTAAATAAAGACCTCTAGGTTTATTGAATACGATATTTATCTTTATATTCCGCCTCTAGCTTAATATCGTTATATTTTCTAATTAAACCAGCATTAATATACTCTTTATTCTTGTCTTTATGAATGACGATAGTCGAGCCTGGGTGAATATATAGAGGGTCACCCTTTAAAACGAAGAATGGTATAGGCATTAAAGCACCTTTAACGAAACCTTTAGAACCTTCTTTAAATTTACTTTCACCAGCTCTAGATTCATATATCTGGTCTGCCATTCCCCAAATCGCCGTACCACCTCTAGCTACAGGCAAGCCTATACTAATGAAATCCAGTGTAAGACCTAAGACCTGACCTGTAGTCGATAATAAAGCATTACCCACCCAGTATGTTATTTCAGTCTTTTTCACAGCACGTATTTTAATTACTTCATCAATAGCTTCTGTTTTACCACTAGGTAAAACCGCTCTCTCTAAGTGGAATTTCCTAATCTCATCACGAGAAACTCTTCTACGTTCTCTATGTTCAATTAACTTGCCGTAGAACTTAGTACCAATAGGAAAAGACTCTGGATAATCTTCTAAGTTAAGGACTTTTACTACCTCAAGCTCTATAGCATCATGAGCGAAGCTTGTGGCTTTCGTCTTGTAGCCTCCACAGAAATTATGATTTTCTTGCTGGCTTTCTCGAATTTTATCTGCACTATAAACAGCTTCAGAATTAGTAAATAAGCTTGTGATAAGGAAAAGTAAAATGAAGAATAATCTTTTCATAAAATATCTCTATAATATACTATGCCACGATGCCGTCTTTATCGTCTTTAATTTACATGATTACTGGCAGTTTCTCTGCTTTATTTATCTTTCTTGGCACTACTATTCTACTTGCTAAGTGGATGAGCCCTGAGGATTTAGGTATTCTCATGGCAGCTGAAGCTTTTACGACTCTTTTTTCTTTTTTCTTTGATTTTGGTTTTAAAAACTCCATTCTGAAATGTTCTAGTGAAAATCGCTTAGAAAGTGCTATCGGAAATGCCATTCTGATAAAGCTTGCGATAGTCATACCAGTAATCGCTCTGACTTATTTAACCGCTTGGTTATCGCATTTTGAGCCACGTATGATAGAAGTCATACACTATTACACGCTTGCCATGATTTTAGATAGTTTCGCCAAGATTTTTGGTATAGTGAGGCGAGCTTTAGGGCAGTTTAAGATGACCGCAGCGATGAATGTCACGAACAGGGTTTTAAGGCTAGTAGTAATTTTTATCGTTTTAGTTCTATGTAAGGGTTCTATGCTGTTTCTTGTCCAAATGTTCGCTGTGAGCTCATTAATTAAACTAATTTTAGCTACAGTTACCACTCTTAGGTTAACGGGAATCAGTGTAGATCTGAGTTCTATAAAAGAAATGTTTAAAGACTCTTTTGCTTACAGTATTTATGACGTTCTAGAAGAAGCTCAAGGGAATATAGACAGGCTAATGCTTACTTATCTTATGGGTACTACCTCTGTAGCATTTTATTCAGTACCTGCACGCTTAAATCGTTTCTCGCAGCTAATTATACAGACAGTGAATCGTGTTTATTTACCGTCTTTGCATGATCTTTATGTAAAGGTAGAGAAAGCACCCAGTTTAGCTTCGATAAGCCCTAATCCTGAACATAGCAGTGTTTCTGGGCTTGCTGATGATAATATTCTGCATTCTGCGACGAATAGCGAGGTTGACCAAGCTTTAAAAGATTTTCTTGATAAGGTTAGCTTCTATTCTTCATTAATAGGTGTTTTGATTTTCTTAGGAATATATTTTGCGGCAGAGCCAGTTCTGTATTGGATATTCGGCGAGACTTATGCTGAGTCTATTCCACTTGTTAAATGGTTTGGCTTACTTACCTTAATCTGGTTTCTTAGTATATGTCCTAGTATGCTGATGGCTTGTGAGTCGTTTCATAAAAGGCGTATAGCTATAGTTCTATGCTCTACTCTTTTAAATATAGGACTCGGCTGGTATTTAATTCCTAAGATGGGCTTAATAGCAGCTATTCATGCCACGAATATAGCTAATTTCGTGGCACTTATAGCGATGCTTTATTTCACGCGGCACAGAATAGATGTGAGGATGATTTTGTTATTCTGTGCGGTTGGGGGATTGGTTTTTGTTTAAAGGTACTACTATCAAGCACGCTTAATTAATTACCATTTAATGTTTTCGTTAATTGATCTTGAGTCATAGTATAGGGTGGAACTGTTTCATTTAAATTTTCTGGATTACCGAATGCTAAGGAAAGTATTTTGTGCATAGCTTCTGGACTCGGAATAGGAAATGTTACTCGTTGCCCCCACCCACCTTGTTTTAAAGAGGTATCCTCAAGAGAATCTTTGCTATGTGGATAACCCTTAACATCATTTGCAGCACCACTTTGAGCTAATACATGCAGCTCTATATATTCCCTGTAAGGTTTTGCCAAGCTATTATAGCCAGGATACTCATCCTGAAGAACTGCTGAAACATTTTTCTGAAGATCAGGTAAAGTTTCTTTTTTTGCAGTACTTTGAACTTCTGCTTTTGCAGTACCTTGAACTTCTGCTGGTGGAGAGTTCGGGATGAAATCTAGCTGAGGAATGAATGCTACAGGGGCTGCGGCATTACCGATTAGAAGTCCCACTCCTGTACCCACTACTGTACTCACGACTGTTTTGATGACTCCCTTAGCTTTTTGTTCTAGATTAGCTGAAACTAAATCAGCATTTGTTTCTGCCTGAACTGAAGCTAAATGATCACTTTTGCCTGCAGCTGCAGCTAAATGAAGTCCTAATTTAGCTAGCCCAGTGTTCGCCTTGGATTGAGCTTCTAGTTCTCGTTGTTGCTGATTCAGCTGCTGTTGCTGCTTAGAAATCACTTGTTTAGTTTCTAAGTGCTGCTCGACTGTATGAGCAAGCCTTGCTTGTAGTACTTCTGCCGTGACATCACGTCCACCATCGCCTCTTATTTCCATTTTCCTTCTTCCTTTCCTTTTTTCTATTAACTGAGCTTCCAGTCTATTTAATAAATTAAAAGGAGGTTAAGGAATTATTTTGATAAGAATTTTTAATTTGATAGTAATAGCCTATAAAGACCTCTGACCCCAAAGCCAGTAGCACCTTTATACGCAAACAAGCCATCATGCTCAATAAAACCGACACCCGCGATATCTAAATGCACCCATTTAGAATCTTTAGGAATAAAATTACTTAGAAATTGAGCTGCAATTAAGGCATCTGGTCTAGAGCTACAGTGTGCTAAATCGGCGATTTCTGAATCTGTTTTCTTTTTATATTCCTCTAACATCGGCATATGCCACAGCTTTTCACCCTCTTCCGCGAAAGCAGCCTGTACTTTATTAAGAAACTCTTCATCGTTAGTCATCGCTCCAGCAGCGACTTCACCTAGTGTCGCTACTATAGAACCTGTTAAGGTAGCTAAATCTACGATATGTGTCGGCTTATTTTTTAACTTAGATAAATAGCTTAAAGCATCAGCTAAAACTAAACGTCCCTCAGCATCAGTGTCTACGACCTGTACTGTCTTACCATTTAAGGCTTTCAGTACATCACCAGGCTTATAACTAGCTCCCCCAAAGGCATTCTCCGCAAGAGCCATCACTCCTGTGATTTTACGCTTAATTTTTTTTCTCTCCGCCACGCTTAATTTAGAAATTAAGTGAAATACAGAAAGCACTGTAGCAGCACCAGCCATGTCAGATTTCATGTCTAGCATATACTGATTAGGTTTTAAGCAGAGACCACCAGTGTCAAAAGTAATTCCCTTGCCCACTAAAGCTAAATGGGACTGTTGCTGAGTCCCAAGAGATTTCTCTGATTCTATCTCTGGATCAAATTCTAAAACTAAAAGCCTTGGGTGAAACTCTTTTCCAGAGTTAATCAGGCTTTCTTTGCCTACAGCAAGTAAGCATTCCATACCAAGTTTCTTAGCCTCAGTCGCAGACACGGTTTTCAGTTTTATTTGCGGGCATTTAGTGGTAATTTCTACTGCGAGTGCCTCTAAACTACCTGGGTTAATATCACTAGCATTCGCTGAGACTATATCCCTACAGAAAAGAACTGAATCTATAAGCTTGTCTCTCAGATTGAAATTCAGCTTTTGGGCTTTAGAGCTGTGGATAGTTTTAAGTTTAATTTTTTTGTTTTTAGTTTTATAGTTATCAAAAAAATATGATTTTAAAAAAATCATTTCGTAGACTATTTCCTGTTGCACAGTAGTTAAATTACTAATATCTAAATCTAATTCACTGTAGTCTAAATCTTTCCAAGGCAGTTCAGAAATAGCTTTACGCAGTTCAGAGTCGCTAATGGTTTTTAAATTCGGCAGATAAATTTCTAAAAGAGCTTTATCGGGATAAATTAAAAAAGGTTTATCCTTGGATATTTCCTTTATAGGCTTCTCTTTCGCGGCGATCTTAACTAAAAGTTTTTTCATTTATATTAAATATTATTACATCATTATCAAACCATAATCTTTTTTCCTTATATCTAT
>JBMOEX010000091.1:0-8271 GCA_049314535.1 Vampirovibriophyceae bacterium
TGAATGGCATACAGGGTAATACTGGAATGGGAAGTATAGACCCAGCGATGTTACAACAGATGTCACAAACGCAAATGTTTGACAGTTTTTAAGTGCTAAGATTGAGTTTTTAAAATGTTTTATTTCACCTTAATTTTAAGATGGGACTGCTCGCAAGCGTGCAAGTTCAAGGCTGAGGAGGACGAATGACCGCAGTGTACTAAGTGTACACGAGGATCATGAGGACGACGAAAACGCAGAAATTGGAGTTTGCGAGCAGTCCCTAGATTGAGCTTAGAAAGATGATTCATAGTCCTAATTTAAAAAACATCATCTCTCAGATTGATGATACTCCAGTCGAAGAATTGCGCATGGTGCTTGATGAGTATTATCCGCAGGATATAGCCGAAGAGTATAAAAAATTAGACACCGCTGAGCAAAGATTACTTTTTGATGTTCTTTCCTATGAACAGGGGGCTCTTGTTTTTGCAGAGTTAGAACCACGGGAAATTAAAGAACTCTTTGAAGACTTATCTGATGAAAAAATAGTTAAATTCACGAATGAGCTTGAACTTGACGATGCTGCTGACATCATAGGTCTGCTTGATGATGAACGTATGCTGCGCATTCTAGATAAGCTCCAGAGACCCTTTGAGATTAAAGAGCTTTTAAGTTATGAACCAGATACCTGTGGTGGTATTATGAACCCCGATTTCATCAGTGTCAGAGCGGACTTGAAAGTCAGTGCGGCACTGCGTTTCGTGAGATTAAAAGCTAAGGAGTTTAACAGCCAGATAGTCTACATCTATGTTACACAGAAATTCGGTGAATTAGCAGGTGTATTAAGTTTAAAAAATTTATTTCTAGCTAAGGATGAGGATTTAGTAAAGGATTACATGGATACGGATATTATCTCCGTTGAAATTAGTGACGATAGAGAAAAAGCTGCTGAATTAATTTCTAAGTATAGATTCTTAGCGATTCCTGTTATTAATAGTAGCTCCCAGTTAGTAGGGATTATAGCGATAGATGATGTAGTCGAGATCCTAGAAGATGAAGCGACTCAGGATATTTATCAGTCTAGCGGTATTAATTTAGAAGGTGACACTGTCTCCGCTTTCACTGATATTCGTGAATATTTCACTGCCTATAAAGCTCGCACTCCGTGGCTAATAATTACTTTACTTGGTCAAGTTCTTTCCGCCTCGTGCATCATAAGATTTAGCGATGTTATTTCAGCTCTGCCACTAGCGATATCCTTTATGCCACTACTAGCGGGGCTTTCAGGTAATATCGGTAACCAATCAGCCACAATCATAGTTAGGGGTATTTCTACAGGCGAAGTCAATACCGAAAAAAGTTTAGGTCTTCTAATTCATGAACTTAGCCTCAGTATTGGCATCGGTATTACCTGTTCTTTAATTACAGCTGTTATCTGCTATGCGATGACGGGGAATATATTATTAGCTGGCTTAATCGCAAGCTCACTTACAGTTACTATGTTTAGTGCTGTGCTTGTGGGAACTGTTACACCGCTTGCCTTTAAAAAGCTGAATATAGATCCAGCCGTAGCAAGCAGCCCGCTAATTACGACGATGATAGATTTATCATCATCTTTTGTCTACTTAAGCCTAATTAAAGGTTTTATTAGTAAACTTATCTAAGTATGCCAAGAAAATTCATACCTTTAATAGCCATTTCTCTAATCCTTGTGAGCCTAGAGGGTGCTTTTTTAAATATCTCTGCTTTTAAAATAGCTAATGGTAAGACTGACACTATTTTTAATGAGGAAACTTTAAATATTGACGTTAAAGATAAAACTAATCATAAGGACAAGGATAAAGAAAAATTAAAAGATGAAAAATCTTCTGACGATAAATTTCTCGATCTCGAAACTGGCTTCACTGATGATGATGATTTAGAAAGATTCGGTGGCTTAGAGTTTAATTTTAAAAAATCTAAGCATTTGAAAACGTTTAGAAATTTTGATCTTAATAGCACCGATAAACAAGCCTTAAAATCAGTAAAAGCTAATAAAAATGCTATTACCTCAGGGAAAGGTATTTGGGTAAATATCTGGAATTATCCTAAAAACGTAGATGCCTTTATTGACAGGCTCACAGATTATCATATTGACACAGTTTATTTACAAGTAAACCGTTCTACCACAGAGGTTTTCAGGCATCAAATTCAAATCGATGAAATTCTGAAAGCCTGTAAGAAGGCTGATATTAAAATCATTGGCTGGTCTTATGCTTATCTTCACGATGTAAAAGCAGATGCTGACAAATTTATCAAACCCGCTCTGTATGTGAGTCCCGAAGGATATAGTTTCGATGCCATGGCAGCGGATATAGAAGAAAATTATAAAGTAGAATCGGTAAAAAGATATACAGAACTGATTAAAGCAGCTGTACCAGAAGACTACCCTTTAATAGCTATAGTATTTTCACCACAGATTAAACCAGTATATCCATGGGAATATATCGCTGGGAACTGGGATATATTAATGCCCATGATTTACTGGCACGGTATCAAACAACGTGATTCTCAGCGCGTGGCGACTTTCGTTGCTGATAGTATTCATAACTTAAGAAAATATACTAAAAAAGATGATTTAAATATTCATATGATTACTGATGGAGAAAGAACCACTCCAGATGAAGTAGCGATAAGTTTAGAGGTAGCACAGAAGCTTAAAGTCAACTCTGGGATTAGTGTTTATCCAGAGCATCTAGTGCCTAACTCTGTACTAGAAGTAATTAAAGAATTTAAAGCTTAAGCTGAAATTACTGTTTAGTGATGAAAAACTTCGTTTTTCATCACTTCCTTATTTAGATTTTTGAGCAACTTGATTCAATGCCTGAATAAATTTACTAGTAGTTTCTTCTAATCCGTATGTTAGAGCAGTGCTAATAATCGAGTGCCCAATGTGATATTGATCTACATCATCTATCTTAGCTATATCTGGAAGATTATCCAGTGTGAGACCATGCCCCATATTGACTTTCAGATGATGCCCACGAGCATAAATAACCGCTTGCTTAATATGTTCATATTCTATCTTTAAAAGATTTGCTGCTGCATCTCTTTCAACATCAGATGTTCTTAAGGAATGAAATTTATGTAGATTAGTGAATCTACCAGTATGAATTTCTATATAATTAGCTCCGACAGATTGTGCCATCACAATCTGATCTAGAGCAGGCTCGATAAAAAAACTTACTTTTTTCCCGCTATCTAAAATAGGTTTAATAAATTCCTTTAAATATTCCGCCTGAGCGATAACGTCTAAACCACCTTCAGTCGTAACCTCACTACGCTTCTCTGGCACTATAGTACAGATATCAGCTGATGTTCTTAAAGCGATAGCACGAATATCTTCACTTGCCGCCATTTCAAAAGCAAAGCCTAAGCGAGAACCTTTTAAATATTCTGAGAGTTCGTAAATATCAGCATCCTGAATATGCCTTCTATCTTCACGAAGATGAGTCGTGATACCTGCCACAGCAGTATCCTCTAATAATTTAACCAAAGCAAGTGGACTTGGTTCAAAAGTTTTTCTAGCCTCTCTTAATGTGGCGATATGATCTACATTGACATACAGTTCTTTCATACTCTCTTAATTCCTTATATTCGTATTATATCTATATGACGATCCTTAAGTTATAAAATGCTGACATAACCAAGTTGTTGCTGCATAGGCTCAATATAATCCCGTATAGTCTCTAAATCGGTCTGATTCTTTCTTGATTTTCGCTTGTTAGCTGGAGTAAAGGTATTAACCAAAGGCATCTCATTAACTATTTTCTGCATATCCCAAGTAAATTCTATATCAAGAAAAGAACAAAGCTTTTCTATACTGTGATGTGGCTCTGCCATTAAATCCTCGAATTTAAATCTTATAACCCTTTCTGAGGGAAGCTTAGATAAAGAATTTAAAGCATATTCATGAGTCTTAAGCCATTGAAAAGCACAGACTTCAGCCAAAGGCTTATCACGATAGGCTTCCCAGCCTGGAGGCATAGCAAATTTCCAGACATCAGATTGATAACCATCTATATCAAAGTATTTAACACTCCGTGAGCCCTGAACACCCTCTAATGGCTTCAAAGATTCCTCAAGATATTTTCTATAACGAAACTGAAATTTTTGTTTAGATCGCCAAGCATTCATAAGTGAACTGGTATTGTCTAAACCATCACGAGTGATGTAAATAAATTTAGCGTCAGGATAAAGCTTTGCTAAATATTCCACTCTAAAACAATTCGGCGGAGTCTTATCTATAATTCGATATACTCCAGACTGACCATCACTCTGTCTCTTGAATATCCAGAGTTTTAACCATTTATATAAATAATTAAAAACATTTATAAGGTTAAATACCGGTCTCAGTCTATTTCTCAGAAAACGAATGCGGCTTAATTCACCGAGAATCTGATTATTATAAGCGCTAAAATGATAATGCCTATCAAAATGCTCTCTATCACCCTCTTTCACATCTTCTGCTTTAAGAACGACAGTGTCAGCTACTTCACGAGGATCTCTATGCCATGGCTGCCACATATGATTTGACTCTCGATAAAGTGACCAAAGCTCATCGCTTTCACTAAGTAAACGAAATAAAAGACTCGTCCCACCCCGAAAAGATCCTATTATAAAAACTGGTTTGTGGATTTGCAAAGTAATATACTCATTTTAACTAGTTCTCTAAAATGATTTGCTAATAAAAATATTTTTAATTATAAAAATATTAGGCTTGTGATTGTAAGTACCCATCTGCTATTATCTTTACTAAAGCTCAGAGATACTTCTTAAATTACTAAAATAAAAAAGGAATAATCATAATGAACATATTTAGTCAACTGCCACCAGGCGCTACAGATATGAGCCATCTAATTGAAAAGATAACAGAGGAAGGGCTCCCACACACTAATCCTGATAGTCAAAAAATAGCAGGGGAGCATGCTTTAAATACTCAAAGAATAATAAACGCAGAACAACAAAGAGAGATAAATGCTGCTCTTTTAAGAACCACTACTCACACTGACCATACTGGTCTCCCTAATCCACCTTTGAGTAATATTTAAATCACTCTTCATACCCTATGCAAACTCAATTCAATTGGGTTGTATAGGGTATCCCTCTCTCTTGGAATCAGGCGAGCGCCTTCGATAATATTTACTAAAGTAGTCTCTGCCATGGAACGCTGCTTCGCTCCAGCAGCGAAGGTTATACGTTCAGCTTTTACTGTGCCATCTAAATCATTCGCCCCCATAGAAAGAGCTACCTGCGCGGTCTTCTCGCCTAGCTGAATCCAGTAAGCTTTAATATGATCGAAGTTATCTAAGATAAGCCTAGAAGCGATTATATTCTTAATCTGATCTTGACCAGTAATAGGCTTCACACCACGCTCCAGAAGATCGTTCCCTTCATAATGGCAGCTAAGAGGAATAAAAGTCTGAAAAGAGCCTTCTTTAGGGTTCTTAGCAGCTAGGCTAATATCCTGAGCCTTTCTTAATATATCTAAATGATCTATTCTTTCTTCAGGCTCCTCACCTATACCAGCAAGCATAGTCGCATTAGTCTTAAGACCCTTTCTGTGAGCTAGCTGATGAATCTCCACCCATTTATCAGCAGAAATTTTATCTGGACACATCTCGTCTCTGACAGCTCTAGAGAATATCTCAGCGCCGCCACCTGGCATACTGTCTAAACCAGCTTCAATAAGCTTATTAAAGATATCTTCATAACTCATATCTTTCTCAAATTTTTTAAAAAAATCTATCTCAACTGCTGTAAAAGCTTTTACGTGGATAGCTGGCACTGCCTGCTTTATCGCTGCGATAAGCTCTGAATAATACTCTATAAGGCATTTAGGGTTTAAGCCACCCACTATGTGAACTTCAGTAGCACCTTCTTCTCTTGCCATGACGACACGATGCACTGACTCATCAACACTCATAGTATAAGCCCCTTCTTCTTTAGGTTTGCGGGCAAAAGAACAGAAATCACAGCTAGCGATACAGATATTCGTAGGATTTAAATGTAGATTAGTATTCCACCAAACTGTTTTTGTTTGTTCTAAAGCTATATTTTTATCAAAACCCTTTCTTAAAGCGACTTCATAAGCTTTACGTTGACGTACGAAATTAGCCAACTGACCTAAAACTACAATCTCATTAGATCTAATGATTTTATAACCATCCTCTAAAGTTAAACGCTCGGCAGCGATTAACTTTTCAGCGATCTCGCTAAACTCTGAGGATTTATCTAAAGCCACCTGCTCAATAAAGAAAGCAGCACTTGAATTAAATAAAGGCTTATTAGGCATTAATAATCATTATAAACCCAGCATTATGGGACTGCCCGCAATCTTCCATTTTCTATTTCTGCGTTTTTAAAGTATTAGCAAATTAAATTTTTTCTTAAAATTAATTATTAGAACATATTGAATTATTTATTAAAGAATGTTTATAATATTCTTAATTGCAAAGAAGCATTTGGTCCGAAGACGACTAAAAACGGGTTTAAATGTTTCTCACTAGTAATCAATATGAAAAACAAGAATGATTTACCTTCTACGCCTTTTGCTGCTGAGAGCCAGTCCTACAGGGATGCCTTGTCTGGAATAAATGTTTTCTTTCAATCCCGCAGTGAGAGTATTTCTCAATTATGGGAAACTTATTCGCCTATATCAGGGATGTCGTCTGGGTTGAGATCACTAGAAGATACTTTAATTAAAGCTTTCCCAATAGAAAAATCTCTTAGAAATTTTGGGATTTTATCTCTGTTAGCTTTAATAAGTAATCCAGCCTTAGGTGGCTCACCTTTTTTACAAGGAAATATTTTCAGAATTTTAATAGATATGGCTTTCCTTGTATCAGTAGTCGCAGCTTTCGTCTGCCTCTGTAATTATTCACACCGTGAATATATCACTTATCAAGCCCATCTTCTACAAGAGAGAAGACGAAAGTATTTATCAAAGGAGAGGGCCTGTCGTAGAGATAAGCCCATAAAACATCTTCACCGACTTGATCGTGAAAAGGTACTCACTAAGCAGTCTTAAATATTCAGGGATTAATGCGAAAATTAAGATTATGAGCAGTCCCATGAAAGCTTTAGTTTATTCGCCCGAGGCGGTCACTAAGGCTTGTTTAGATTTAGTAGATTATGAAACACCTCAAGATACTGAATATTCTTGCTTGATAAAGGTTTTGGGCTGTGGGGTCTGCGGCTCTGATTTACTTAAATTAGAAAGAGCTTTAGTAAAGCCTAATACTGTCTTAGGTCATGAAATGGTCGGCGAGATATTCGAAATAAATGAAGCTTTAAGCAAAAAATATAATTTAAAAAAAGGTGACAGGATAGTATCCTCGCATCACGTACCTTGCGGAAAATGTAATTACTGCCTTAATGATAAAGAAAGCCTCTGTTTACAGTTTAAATCAACGAACTTCAATCCTGGAGCCTTCTGTGAATATTTAGAACTCAGTGAAGATCATTTAAAACATACTGTAATAAAATTGAATGAAGAAACCTCTAACCTCTCTGCAAGCTTCACTGAGCCAGTAGCCTGCTGCATTAAAGCGATAAAAAAATCTGGATTGCTCTTGCATAAAGGCTCTACTAATGTCTTAATTCTTGGACTTGGCTCTATCGGCCTGATTATCGGTAGACTTATTAACTATTATCGTGAAAAATTAGAAATTAATCTCTACGGCTGCGACCCCATAGGAACTAAGCGAAAGCTCGCAGAAGAAAGTGGTTTTGATAAAGTTTTTAAGGATATAGCTTTAATAAATAACGCTGAAAAACCAGACTATATATTTCTTTCAGCTGGTGCAAATATATGTATCGATTTAGCCATCAGCTATATCCGTGATGGTGGCACTATCATAGTCTTTTCTAGTGTCCCCGATAGTGCTAAAGCCTTTACCAATAATGAGATTTACTATAAAGAGTTAAGTATCATTAGCAGCTATTCACCGAATCTGAGTGATCTTAAAGAAAGCTATCAGCTTATCTCAGAGAGTAAGATTCAAGTCTCTGACCTGATTTCGCATACTGCTAATTTATCTAATCTTGGTGAAATCATCGTAAAAGCTCGCAAAGATCATGGCATTAAAGTCTACTTAGACCTTGCGGTCATTCGTTCTCCTCAGCCTTGAACTTGTTCGTTCGGCTACACGCCCCTTGGAGACCGTTGCACAACTCCATTTTCTGCGTTTTCGTCATTAACGTTTCAAGCAGTACTCTTGATAACTACGATAATTCCTCTGAATCTCTTCC
>JBMOEX010000092.1:0-7968 GCA_049314535.1 Vampirovibriophyceae bacterium
ATAGTGAGTTCAAAGCCTCTCTCCATAAACATCGCAAAAAGATCTGATTTAGTATTCGGATAATTTTTCTTAGCGAACTCTGCTAGAGAGGGGTTCATATTTTTCCCACCCATATATGGTGGATTTGCGACTACTACATGATATTTAGCCAGTAAATAGTCTATTAAATCTAATACTTTTAGGACTTTTTTATGAGTCTCTTGAGTAAATAAATTTTCAGCTAAACCTTTAGCCTCAAGGTGTTTACGTAAAAACTGAGTATCCTTAATCTTCGGGTTTATTAAGGCACCATAATTTTGAGCTTCTCTAAAATCTTTAAGCTGACTTAAAAATTCACTAGTAAATAAATCACTGTGAGCGACTTCTATATAAGATTTTAATTTATCTTCATCTATATTAACATTCTTCATCAGGCAGATATTCGGCTCAACTGCCCTACTGAAAAGCTTTCTATCTCTATATCTAGCTTTCATCGTAATGGCGAAAGCAGCTAATTCAGCAGCTCTTTCATCTATCTCTATTCCATAGAGGTTTTTACTTATAATCGATTTCACTATTTCAGCATCATCAGTAAAACCTTCTTCTAAGTACATTTCATAAAGTAAGTCGAAAGCATATACTAATATATGACCTGAACCACAGGCTGGGTCACAGACCTTAATCTCTTCTACTGAGCTGATCTTGAGAAAATCAATTTCATTTTCAGGCTCTATAAAATATTCCATTTTCTCTCTAAGACAAGAGTTCGGCTTATTTAAAATCCATAATCTCCCGAGAGAATTTTCTACTAAATATTTCACTATCCAGTGAGGCGTAAATAACTGAGTAGCTGCTGGAATATCTTTCGCTAGAGCTTTCTTGCCTTTTTTAAAACTATTAAACACTTCATCTTTTCTCTCTGAAATATAATACTGATAGAGCCAGCCGATAACCTCTACATTCGGGGACGAATCAGATTCATTAACGCACCTTTCGGGATAAAGATTTTCACGGATCAGAGTTAAGATGGAATTCCCAGAGAATAAATCTTCAGGTATTAAAAGCTGAGTGTAATCCTCTATCATCGAAAAAAGAAAAGGCATCTGCTCCCTGTAATATTTACAGACCCCGATTAAAAGTAATTTATAAGCCTCAGTAAAAGGATCTTCACTGGTTTTCGTTCCATTTAAGAGATTTTTTATTTCTTGAACATCCTCTGCCTGAGAAATAATCTCGCTATCTATATATCCCGCTTTCGCAGAAGCTAAAATCTCGGGATTAAATTCACCTTTCAGTGGAGATACTACTTTCATGGAAGTGAAATTATTTAAATCCATAAAACGTAAAGCACAGAAACGATTAAACCAGATATAAGAAACCCTTTCCACTAGAGCATTCTTAGCTTCCTTCTCGTCTTTAGTCGTCTTTTTTAAATTCTCTAAAGCTTCCTTTAAGGAGTGAAAAGCCTGTGGATTAGCCCGCACTGAACTATTTTCAGCACTTAATAAAGAGTCTAATTTAGAAGAAATCTCTTCCATTAAGAGCTTTCTAGCGTATTGAGCAAACTTTTTTAATTTCGAATAATCCATTAGCATTTAAAGTACATTTATCCTAGAGCCTTTTCTATATCAGCCTCGTATAATTCCACGAAGGTATCGGTAATTAAGTTTTTGGATATTTTAGCAAAAGAGTCCTGTGAGTCTATTTTTATATCATCGGATTCAGAATCACGATAAAGATTATGGAATTTAATTTCATCACCTTTCCCTTCATCTACTAATAAATCAAACCACTTCAATAAAACATAATCATGAGTCGCGATAACGATCTGCTGCCCATTACGAGCTAGTTCTATAAGAATTTCTGCTATAAGTTTTAGTAGCTGAGGATTAAGATTATTTTCTGGTTCATCCCAAAGCAGAGTACCAGAAGACCCTGGCACTAAAGTACCTGTTTCTAATAATCTATAAAGAACTCCTAATTTTTTATAACCTTCTGCGATTAAGCTAGCTGGGAGCTCTTGTTTAGATGCAGATTTAAAATCGACCTTTCCACTTCCATGAAAAATAAATTTTCCACCTACTAAATTCTCTATTTTTTCTATAACCCATTTACTTTTCTCATTCAGCTCAGAATCCTTTACCTCAGGCAGCTCTAAAGACTTACAGAGATCATAAAAAGTTTGATCTAAAGCTAAATCATATTTCTCATAAAGACTAGTAAAGCCTTTCATTAAAGATATTATCTCTTTAGATGGAATGAAGATCGGATTAGGTATCGTAGAGAAACGATTTAGTTCTTTCTCATCGACCACTTTAACTTCTTTAGAATTATTATTAAAACTATAATCTATTTCTAAGTTTTGATTATTAGCAGCAAGGGAATGCAGGCAGACCTCAGCTTTTAATCCCTGTTCTGATGGGGTTCTCTTTAATTTACCAAGTGCATTATCTGGCTTAAAAACATCTATAAGGCTCTCAGAGATATATTTATTACTATCACTAATGAAATCCTGCATTGCTACTTCATCAGCAAAAAAAGCCCGATTAAATCCTGTAACACTCGCATAAATAGCTTTCAGGATATGCGTTTTACCAGAAGCATTAGCCCCTATTATCAGATTTAATTTAGGTGAGAAATTAAGCTCTAAATCTTTAAAGGCTGTAAAATTCTTTAATTTTAGACTCCTAATCATAGCTGGACGATATTACCTTTCTCTATCTCTTTTATTATCGCTGTTTCAACAGCATTTAAGTAATTAGATAAATCGTCGCTATTCTTAATCGTCTTCTTTTTAAAAGAGATATTTACATCTGCAACTCTCACCATAAGTGGCTGAGAGACTAGTTTAGTATTATCTTTCAGTTTCACCGCAATAGCTGAATTCGATTCCTTCTCTTCATTTTCTCCATCGATTGTCGGTCTCTGAGTGACTTCCTTTGAATGAATTAGAGTTAGATAATTTTTAAAAGTATTTCTCTCAAATTCACTTAATATCTGATTAATATTCGCAAGATTATTTTCTTCATCAATGCGATCTTTTATTCGCTTAAAATCTACTGTGATCCGTTCTAGTTCAGATTTTCCTAAGAGATTAAAATTCTCCTCCGCTTCTAATGAAGAGCTTAGATTACTAAGCTTAATTAAATTTTCTTCTCTACATTCACGTAAAACCATTTCTAAATTAGCACTGAGTTCTTCATAAATATCTTTAAGCTTCTTTAGAGAAGAGCCTTTCAAGAGTTCTGTATCATTTAAAAGATTCTGCATTCCTTCGAGTAAATCTTCTTTCAAAATAGAAATGTTTATTTTATTTTGTTCATAAAATTCATAGGCTTTATCGAAAATTTCTTTCTGCGTATTACTATTAAAGAACTTAATAACCGTATCTAAATTCTCTTCTTTTAATTTTAATAAGCCTTCTGAGGAATTTAAAAAATCACTAAAATAATAATCCTTATCAAATTTAGTAGATGACTCTAAACTCTCTAATGCCTCTAAACTACTACTAAGAAATTTATATTTTTGTTTTTGGCTTAGATAGTTCTTCTTAAAATCACTTAGCAGCTCCTCTGCATAACTTTTATAATCACTAACTAATGCTTTCGGATCTTTAGTCTCAACTGGTCTTAGAGAGAAGTCTTTCAGAAAATTAGAGAATTTTTTAATTAGTTCTGGCTGAATATCTGAATTAGGCGTAATGATAATGTCTGAAATCAAACTGCTATTTAATAAATTATCAGCAAGCTTCTTTTTATCTAAATACTCTCCCCTGAAATGAGCTTCTAGCTTAGAGTTTATAAAAAGCTTAGCTATAATATAGAGGCTTGATATTTGGGACCAGCCATAAGGTACTATTTTAAATTTATCCACTATCTCTTTCACAGATATTCTTATAGCGCTTCTATGTTTTTCATTTATAAAATTGAGTACTTCCTGCATATCTTCAGTGATAAGTAAGGCATCAGAATAGACATCTTGGTTTGCTATAGCTTTAATATCGGTTTCTAAATATATTCGATCTACCAGCTTTAGCTGTGGGTATGCTGCTTCTATTAACTTTCCGAAACCATTAGTAATAATATCTTTAAGCTCACCAGCAAGCTCAATGCTTCTACCAGAGACATAAAAATTGGCTTCTTCACAGAGTGTGACTATTCTTTTTTCTATATCTTTCTTTCTATTTTCATTTTGAGTTTTCTTAATATCTAAAATGCTTTTATGGGATTCTAATTCCCGAGAAGAATAATTATTTTTATAGAACTTTTCTGTCTGTATAAATATATTTATATCCTTGATTAAATTAGAATCTTGTTTTAATTGAATAATTAATTCTCTTGAATTAAGTGAAGCTGTTTTAACTTGAGCTTCTGTAAAATTAGTATATGGGGTTACTAAGTGAATAGCTAACTCTGAATCCCTGCCATAGAGACGATCATCGACCTTTATCGCAAAATCATACTCTTGCTTATTTTTAGCATACGATATTTTCTTCTTAGTACTTAACTGCTCATCAAAAATTGTCCGTTTAAATATATCAGCTAGCTCTGTCTTATCAATTTCAGTATCCTTAATCTGCATCTCAATATTTTTCTCTTCATTAGTCAGATAGGTATAAATCTCAGCCTGCCTTTCAATGTAAGAATCATTCTCTAGCTTATTAAGAGACTCTTGAACCTGAATCCTCAGCTGCTTTAAATCGACATCTAAATTATCAATTAGTAAAATGCTGATATTCTGAACACTCGCTTTAAAATCCTTTTCTTTGTACCTCACAAGAGCTAAAATCTTTAACACTTTTAGTGTAAATTCATCCATTCTTTTTGCAGCATTATCAATGGTGGTAGTAATGCTAGTTTTCAAATCTTTGATTTGATCATACATCTTATCGAAAGTCACTAAGAATCCTAAATCTTCATCTAATAATTCCTGAGCGATTTTCTGAAAAACAAAGATTAAAGTTCTATTACCCACGGACTTATGCTGACCAGTAAAAGCATTATTCTCAGAGAGGCTTTCGATAACAGTTTGAAAAAGCTCATATTGATAAGGCAAAAATGGATAAGAATTCACATACTCATCTATAGTGAAATCCTTATTAGTTTTCCCAGAACCTTCTCCAAAAGAGAAGAGTGTTTTTAAACTAGCCTCATGTCTTTGGAAAATATTCAAAAGCGGCTCTCTTGCTGCTTCATTCTTCTCTAGAACCCTCTTCTGAACTATCTCAGAAACATCTGAATTGTTAAGCTTAAGCTGCACAGCGAATCTTGCTTGAATTTTACTAAAATCATGCCCTTGAAATTTGCCGACACATTCACTAACTGCTTCCTGAGAGGTTACCACTAACCAAGCTCTCCCTTTAGTTTTAGTATTTAAGCTCTCAGCTAGGCTTTGGAGATTAACCATTAACTTAGTGTTATCTGCGATAAACTGTCCTATTTCATCTACGAAAAAATTCAAACGAAAACCTTTATCTTGCTTGTCTATAAAAGCTTTCACCATTTCCGCAAAGGTATCTATAGAGACAGTAAAGTCATCTCTATATTTATCTAGAATTTTTTCCTGTTTTGATCCCGTAATCTTAAAATAGACTTGGTCTACCTCATTAGAAAAACGAGTCGCTCTTTCTCTACCTTCATTTTTCCATTTAATACCAGTATTACTTTCGAACTCAGAAATAAAATCTGTAAGTAAATTTTCAGAATCTAAATCTCGCTCAAACTGAGCTATATAAGCCTGTTCGGGATAGTAACCACATTCTTCATTAAACACCTTTAGAAAAGCTGAAAGCAGGATATCAAAATCCGTCTTTTTATTCACTATATCTGCCTTCTGATCTATATTAAATAAAATACTGCGTGACCGCCTAGCAACTGCTCGTTCTAAGAGTCCTAGCGTGAGATCAGAATTTGGACTATTTAGTTTTTTTAATTTCTCTAAAAACAGCTCAGAGCTTTTACATGATTCTAATGGTTTATCTTCAAGAACGATGGAAAGCATTTTTAATAAATGAGATTTACCAGAACCAAAATGACCAGATATCCAAACACCGTTCACTACTGGATTGTTATTATATTCTTCCAAAAAAGCTTCTATATGTTTTTCAATATTGTCAGAAATAACATATTCCTTGAGCTCCTCTTCAAGATTAGCGAGAGAGCTTTCATCAGCTTTGATTACTGGATCAATTGCTCGGTTAATGTCCTGTAAAAATATTTCTTGTAGTTTCATTTATAAATTTAAATCCTCTATATTAAACGCACGGTAATGATGATCGTAATCCAGACGGCTAAAGAGTCTTAAATAAGTTCCCTTGTCATCACTTTGGCAGTAGATGCCTGGAAAAAATATTAACACCACTATTTCTTTTACCTTACAGGAAAGATTTTCCAAGAGCTTACTTAATCTAAGATATGGAAAAACCTCACCTACTCCAGAGATAAAAAGAAGTTCTGGTTTTAACTTTTCACATTTATCCCCAATCTTTTCAGCTACTTTTTGAGAAGTTAATACACCCTGCAAATCTTCAATGAAGCGTTTTTTATCTCGCTCGGCTTCAGTCTCTAAAAAATATTTCAGATCATCAAGATTATTATCTAATAACTCTAGGGAAAGCTCATATAGATTAATGGACAGATGCTTAATATCATTTTTAATTAAGTGAGACTCTAAGCTAGGAATATCTTCATTTATTTTATTCTGTTCACTTATCTCATAGGGAACTATAAAAAACGGTATGTCATTGTATTTTTTGCAATCTAAATTGTCCTTATTACTTGTAAATTTAAGTAATAAATCGAATCTCTGCTTTCGATTTAATTTTTCCTTTAAGGACATCAGCTTAATTCTAATTGATTCTAGGAAATATAAGCAAATCACGCTTATCGCTATCAATTATTATCTTAATTAAATCCTTGGGAAAAGAAACTGGTAATACATCAAAATTTTCATCTAATATTCTAGCTTCCTGTAAGGATTTAAAAGTATATCGCCTGAACTTAAGTAGCCTTGCCGCTTCTAGCGAAATTAATTCTGGGTAGTATATGGTTTTATCATTAAAGAAAACATCGAAATTTCGCTTCGTGAAATTAATAATCTTTTCCTCTCTGTAAGCTTGATGTAAATAAATTAAAAAATCATAAATTAACCTATATTTTTTACTCAAAGCTAAGATCAAAAGATAGAGCTTGTCCTGTAAATTTGCAGTATTGAAAAATTCGAGTTGAGCATCACTCAGTAACACAAGCCTAGACCTTATTTCACAAAGTATTCTTGTAGCCGAACTGCTTTTATCACTCTGTGTAATATTTAACTCTAGTGCCTCTTTTCTAGCTGTTACCCAGTCCTGATGTTTTAAATATAAGGAAATAAATTCAATACTAGGGTAAATTAATAAACTACCTACGGTGAAATTCATATTATATTTAGGCTTTTGTGCGAGCATCTCTATATCATTTTATATTTTGCTTGAGCTTCATACAAAAGCACTGTGGCCAACCCTGAACTTCAAGCAAATATGCTAGCCTTAATTTTAATCTAATCATAGAGGGAAGCATATGATTTGGCAGCCATTATTTTTAATTTTAATTACGGTAGTGCTTGGCATAACTGGTTTATTAACGCAGTTTTATCAGGGTAGTAAGAAAATATATCAGGCGAGCTTTGCTAAACGGGAATTTATTCCCGTAGCTAGGGCGATGAGTAATCATGTGGCTAAAAGCTCTGGAGTTTTTCTCTATACTTTACAGCAGAAATTAAAATCTAGATTAATAGACCCTAGTGTTAGCCTGAATTTTAGAGAGGATTTAAAAGATTTAGCGAAGCAGCATTCTTGGGCTGGTTTTCAGAACACTAATCTTAATACTAACCAGAACAGCTCTAGTATTAGTGATGCAGGAAATTCTAATCTTGATAACTCAAGCCCTCTCGCTGCCATCCTTGCAGAAGGCACTAGTCAAGCAAGCTTTATCACTAAACACACGAAAAACA
>JBMOEX010000093.1:0-7945 GCA_049314535.1 Vampirovibriophyceae bacterium
TGTAAACCATCAAATGTTATCGCTTGACCACTTAAAGCTCCTGCATTACTACTCAATAACTTCTTATTATCAAGACTGTCTAACAATGAGGTTGACAAGTCACTTAAAAGTATCGTTCCATCTAGTATTTTACCAGTCGTTACCGCATCATTAGCTAATTTTGTATTTGTTACAGAACCATTTGCTAAATCTATAGTCTGAATTGTTCCATCTAATATCAAAGATGAGGTAACAATGTCAGGTGCTAGGTCAAAAGCTGTAATCGTTCCATCTGCTATCTTGCTACTCGTTACCGCATTATTATCTAATTTCGTATTTGTTACAGAACCATTCATTAAATCTATAGTCTGAATTGTTCCATCTAATATCAGAGATGAGGTAATAATTTCAGGTACTAGGTCAAGAGCTGTAATCGTTCCATCTGCTATCTTGTTACTCGTTACTGCATTGTTGTCTAATTTTGTATTTGTTACAGAACCATTCATTAAATCTATCGTCTGAATTGTTCCATCTAATATCTTAGATGAGGTAATAGCTCCATCTGCTATATCGAAAGCGGTAATCGTTCCATCTGAGATTTTATTACTTGTTACTGCATCATTAGCTAGTTTTACGTTTGTTACACTTCCATTTGCTAATGCTGCTGTTGTTACACTGTCTGTTCCTGGCGTACCGATATCAGATAGTCTTGCTAATGTTCCGCTGCCCGGTGGGAGTAATAAGTTTACATTTGCTCCATTTGATTGAAATACCGCATTGTGTAAACCATCAAAGGTTATCGCTTGACCACTTAAAGCTCCTACATTATTACTTGCTAACTTCTTATTATCAAAAGCATTTAATACTCCTGTTGACAAATCGCTTAAACTTATCGTTCCGTCTAAAATGTTGCCACTAGCTATCGTGTTACTCGCTATGTCTGCACCAAGAATAGTTCCATCAAGTATTTTATCAGTCGTTACTGCATCTGGAGCTAGTTTTAGATTGGTTATGCTTGCATTAGCTATTTGACTAGTATTTACTGAAGAAGCTGGCAAACTAACTAAATCTTCTAAACGAGCTAATGTACCATTAGCTGAAGGTAAATTTAAACTAACAGCAGCTGTAGCATTCAGAGCAACATCACTGAGACCTGAAAGAGTTAAAGATTTACCAGAGTTAGAGATACTTTCTAACTTTTTAACAGCACTAGAAGAATTTGAATTAAGAACAAAATATTTACGCACACCATGAGACGTAAAATAGAGGTCTCCAGCTGTATCGTACTCAAAGGAGCCATTTACAGGTGCAGCAACTAGAGGACCAGCCTCAAATTTCATAATTGGTAATGCAGCAGCATTATTTCCTTTAGCGATATCTAAAGTCGCTACAGGTGCATCTTGATTGATACCAATTCTTCTATGTGAAGTAATTACCAAAACTGGTACTGTTGGATCTTGGCTAGAAGTCAGTGCCATAATATTCCCATTCTCAAGGACCAAAGGAAAGTCAGCATCTATCAATGAATTGCCACCTGGAGTAACAGGGCTGCCACCTGTTCCAGAACCTGTTCCAGAGCCCGTACCAGTTTCATTATAAGAAACTTGTCTTCTCTTCAAAGGTACTCTAGACCCTGATGGAATAATAGGAATGTTAACTTCTACTGTTCCCGTGTTCTGATCTGGAACTACAGAAATAGCCTTAGCATCACCACGAGTATTCGCTGTCCATTTAACATTATTAACAAAGAAATCTATCATGGCATCTTTATCAACATTAGAACCGCCTATATTTAAACTTTCTGCCTGATTATTTGCATATGAACCAGTAGCTTTAACATTAAATGAATTAGTCAAAGCAAGTTCATCATTAGAGGTAAACCACTCTACATAAATCTTTTTTGTACCGATAAAAGGTTTAATATCAAGATCCACTTGATAGTCTTTAGAATTTTTAGCTTTAGTTGGGAATTTTACATATGTTTTAGAAATAATTTCTTTTTGACCCGAACCATTTATTTCATAAGCACGATACGAGAAGGTCTCTTGAGTAGAATTTGCTTGTACTAAGTTTTTAGTATCAAGTCTCAACCTAACCTTAGTATTACTAGCAGGAAAAGTCTTCAAAAGATCTGTGTCCTGAACTTGCGTAATTATTTGGCAATTACCAGAGACACACTCTAGTGGAGCAAATTCTGCTTTGACTGGCCTTGCCCAAGGCATTGAAGTACCACAGATCACTGCTAATACTAAATTCACTAATATTGATTTTCTAATTATCTTCATGTTCTAATTTCCTCTTTTTTATCAGGTCAATCAATGTTAACAACAGTCTTAAATGATTTTTTAACAATCACCAAGGAACTGTATTTACATTTGAAAATTATATTATTTTGACCCCTCAAAAGTCAAAACAATTTTTTCCCGTCACCAATACAAGATAAGATTCTGGGAAATTTTACTATAAAAAAAATAGAGCCTTCTGCTTTACACAGAAGGCTCTACCCGAGAATGATCTCGATTCTCTAAATCATTGCCTTAATAATTATTTAATATTTAAGCGGTTACAGTATCGAGATTAATAATAGTTTTACCTAATTTTGCCAAAGCATAATACTCAGCGACTTGCTTCCAATTAACCATCTTCCAGAATGTTGTAATAAAATTAGGACGTAAATTCTGATGTTCTAAATAGTAAGCATGTTCCCAAACATCAAGAACCATAATAGGCTTACGATCTGAATCCATAAGGCAGTTATCCTGATTAGCTGTGTTCTCTATTTGCAGAGATCCGTCTTTTTTCACAGTTAACCAAGTCCAACCACTACCGAAAAGATTCGTAGCATTAGTAGCAAATTTTTCTTTGAATTCAGTGAAACTACCAAAATCTTTATTAATCTGCTCAGCCAACTCGCCAGAAGGCTCTTCTGTAGAATTCGGACCAAGAATATTCCAGAAAAGGGTATGGTTATAATGACCACCGCCATGATTAATAACAGCCTGTCTCTTATCAGCTGGAAAGTCTTTAGTTTTTAAACCTATTAACAGCTCTTCAATAGCAACATTCTCATGTCCTGTCCCTTCTAGAGCAGCATTTAGCTTAGTTACATATGTATTATGATGCTTACCATAATGGAATTCCATAGTACTTTTTAAATAATTTGGCTCAAGAGCAGCAATGTCCCAAGGTAATTTAGGTAATGTATGTGGCATAAAATCTCCTTTATCTTCTTCCTTAGAACATTATCGCAAATAAAAACTTTTTAGCAAAGCAATCTAAATTAAGGTAATGTAACAACTATATTTGCTGTAACCTGTATTGGTTGAGTTATAGTCTTAGCAGCTAAGTTAACAGTTCTTATGTAAGGAGCAACCTTAGCAGATAGCGTAAATTTTAATTCTTTAGTCTCTGGATTATAAGCCACTATTTTAAGCTTTCCCGTTGCTTCACTATCGTTATCAGTAGAATACCCTGTTATTACAGCACTACTACCCTTAATCTGAGTTTTCTGAACTAAAAAAAGAATATTCGCTGAACCTGTTGCCTCATCTCCAGTACTAGTAACATCAAGCTCTTGTCCTTTAGCAAACACAGTATCAGAAGGCAAATATACCGAAACTACACCAGAAGATAATCCAACAGCTCCATCTAAAGTGATCTGATAAGTGTCTCCAATTAAAGTAGCTGCAATGGAACTTGCTCCTTCACTATTACTAACACTTTTTAAAGAGACAGGTCCTACTTTTGCTATACCTTTATCGGCAGCAAAAGCTGGCTGAATCAAGAAACTAGTAAGTACCAAAGCAAATAATATTTTTAACTTCATGTAAAATTTTCTCCTCTTTAAAGAAAAATTATACTCTGCTAGGAAACCTTTGATCACTTGACTTTAAAAAAGAGTATCTTTGCGTTTAAAAAATTTTGAAAATTAAGATTACTTTTTTACAAACAAAAAAGATCCCAGTTATTTTAAAGTAACTGGGATCTTTTTCATTTTAATTAAGCTAAGAACTAAGCGAGGGCAGCTTCTTTAGAAAAGAATTCTTTTAAACCATCTTCATTAGGCTTCATGCCTTTAGCACCTTCATTCCAGTTAGCTGGGCAAACTTCACCATTTTTCTCGAAGAACTGAAGAGCTTTAACCATACGGATAGCCTCATCAATATTTCTACCTAATGGAAGATTGTTAACTACTTGGTGTTGAACGATACCATTTTTGTCGATTAGGAATAAGCCTCTGTAAGCTACTCCCATATTAGGTTCTAGAACATCGTAAGCAGTAGTAATTTCTTTTTTAAGATCAGAAACTACAGCGTACTTAACGCCTTTAATTCCACCTTCTGATTTATCTGTGTTTAACCAAGCAGCATGAGAGAATTTAGAATCCACAGATACTCCGATAACTTCTGTATCTAATGAATTAAATTCCGCTAATTTAGCTTGGAACGCGTGTAATTCAGTAGGACAAACAAATGTAAAGTCTAAAGGGTAAAAGAAAAGTACTACATACTTTTTACCTTTAAAATCACTTAATTTAATCTCTTTGAATTCTGTTCCATTTACTACAGCAGGTGCTGTAAATTCAGGTGCTTGTTTTCCAACTAATACTCCCATAATTTCTCCTTTTTTAATTAATCCTTTTTCCAGTATAGAAATGACAAAATTAATTATACAATACCATAAAATTATTATTGGGACTACATAATGAAAAATTTAGAAAAAACTAAAGTATTCAATGTCAATATAGAAAGAATTGATGAATTGGTAACACCAAAACAAATCAGAGAGGAAATTCCAGCTGGTGATACCGTTACAAATCACGTCTACCAAAGTCGTGAAGCCGTAAAAAAAATTATTAATGGTGAAGATTCTCGCCTACTTGCGATTATCGGACCTTGTTCTATTCATGATCAAGAACTTGCTTATCATTACGCTGAAAAAATTAGCCAATTAAGGGAACAGGTTAAAGACAAAATGGAAATCGTTATGCGAGTCTATTTTGAAAAACCCAGAACTTCCACTGGCTGGAAAGGCTTAATTAATGACCCACATCTAAATGGTTCTTTCCATGTCGAAGAGGGTCTGCGCACTGCTAGAAGAATATTAAAAACCATCAATATGATGGGAGTCCCGTGTGCGACTGAAATGTTAGATCCTTTAGTTCCTCAATATATCGCTGACTTCGTCACTTGGACAGCTATCGGGGCTAGAACTACTGAATCGCAGACACATAGAGAAATGGCAAGTGGGCTTTCTATGCCTGTTGGTTTTAAAAATGCTACGAATGGAGATGTTACAGTCGCTATTAATGCAATAAAGTCTTCTATCAGTCCTCATAGTTTTCTAGGTG
This sequence comes from Vampirovibriophyceae bacterium, assembly GCA_049314535.1. GTDB lineage: Bacteria > Cyanobacteriota > Vampirovibrionia > LMEP-6097 > LMEP-6097 > LMEP-6097. The sequence goes on from JBMOEX010000093.1 coordinate 5,330, forward strand.
TTCATCAGGAAGATGGTAAACTTTCTGTTTTTCATACTAATGGAAACCCAAACTGTCACGTCGTTTTACGCGGTGGTAATGGTGGACCTAATTATAGTGAAAAACATATTAATGGATATGAAGCTGAATTAGAAAAAGCTAAGATAAAAACTAAAATGATAATCGACTGTAACCATGCTAATTCTGGTAAAGATCCTTATAAACAGCCCGCTGTATTAGAAGAAATAACTCGCCAAAAAAATCTAGGTAACAAATCAGTAGTAGGTTTTATGGTAGAAGGAAATATTTATGGTGGCAGCCAAGCTATTCCAGAAAATTTAACAGAATTAAAATATGGTATTTCCGTTACAGATGACTGTTTAGACTGGGAAAATACTGAGAAAGCCGTCTTAGAGATGTTTCGTAATTTGAAATAAACTCATTCGCCAATAATATTACTCTCGCTTTAATAAAAACTAATCATAAATACTAACTAAACTATATTGATCAAGCTTAGACTGAACGCTACCGCTTCTCATATAATCTATAAACTTCGCAACATTAGTCGTTAATTTACCAGCAGTAACTAAATAAAGATATCTAGACAGTGGATACTGACCCTGTTTCACCATATCCACCGCAATATTTACATTACCATTTACATCTATAGTAACTGGTGAAACTCCCCTATCATCGAACACTGTAGCTATATTAAGTATTTTCACATTACGATTCTTAACATCACTTAAGCTGGCAAAGGAAATAGCGTTAGGATCATTTTCTACCAAATCAAGAATCTGTTTAATCTCATAGATCTGAGTAACATCATTAGAAAAGGCTTCACCATAAAGAACCCTCTCTTTAAAGAAACTAACCGTACCGTGTTCAAAAGTTTTAGAGTATTTTTTAATAGGAGCATCAAAGCCTTGAAAATCTCTCCACCTAATAGCTTCATTAGAGTATATTTTCTGAAGATCCTCTACTGATAATAGTTCTATCGGATTAGCTTTATTTACTATTACGACCACAACATCAAAGGCTATTTTATGATCAACAAGTTCTTTATTAGAAAGTTTTACTGCTTTCTTTCTTTCTGCAACTGTAGGTATTCTAGAACAAGAAGCCACATCAATTTTTCCATCAATTAAATCATTAATCGCAATAGTAGAATCTGTTACTTGAAGATTAAGACTAAGTCCTGGATTATCAATTCTAAAACCAGTTTTATAATCTTCAAATACTTGAATTAAGGCACCTGAGCCTTTTATAACTATCTCCTTCGATTTAGAAGCCACAGACAAAGAAGCTAACTGTCTGTTATCAGACCTATATTCATTCATAAGGGAAGTGAGTTGAGTAGCATTATTCAGAAAGAACCTGTCATATATCATGTAACCTATGGACCCTAACAAAACAAGAAATAAAATAGGTGCCATACATCCTATTGACTTACTTTGTGGCGGTAGTGGCTGCTGAGGAGCCATCTGAGACCTTGTCGCAGCCTGTTTCGGTTTTATCGGTTTATCACTAATTAAACTTTTAGTAAAATCATTTAACTTTAAATTATCAGAAATATATTCAATAGCTACATCAGACAGTTCACTAGCTTCTGAAATACTTACGCCTAAATCCATAGATATAACATTTAAATCAGCTTTATAAAAGAAAACAAGCTCAGCAGCTCGTTTTACTCTTAAATAATTTTTATTTCTAGGTTTTATATAATTACCCTGCTTATATAACTCCATTTCATTATTAGGTAGTGAAAGATTTTTAATTAGCTTATTTACTTCAAGAGCTATAGCTAGCATTTCTTTTTTGCTTGAAGGGCTAACTTCATCATCAGAATATAAATCCGTGTGAGTAGAGAAATCCAGTAAGGATAGTACTATCTTTTTTTTAATTTCGTTTTCTGACAGTGGCATCTACTATGAATCTAAATTTTTCATTACTAAAGCATAAATAAGGTTCAGAGTCTCCTCCGTAACCGATCTTCCAAAAATCTCTTCGACAAGAGTAGATACAAGCTCTCTATCTTCACCATCCATACTTAAGATTTTATTCTACATTGGGAAACGAACCAAAGTCCTAATTTTGATAAAAAAAGGCATTTACTAGTTATAATTCAGGTGTGAAATTAATTATTGGGCTAGGAAATCCTGAAGATAAATATAAATCAACTAGGCATAACATCGGTTTTGAGTATTTAGATTATTTAACTAAAAAATATTCCTTAGATTTTAAACAGGATAAAAAATTTCAAGCTTTATGCTGCGAAATCAATGAAAATACTCAGAAGAAAATATTTAACAAAAGTATCGGTGAAGGCATTATTCTAGTTAAGCCTTTAACTTATATGAATCTTTCTGGTTCATGTGTTCAAAAATTCTGTAGTTTTTACAAAATTAAACCTGAAAATATTTTGGTTGTTCATGATGAACTAAGTTTAGATTTTAAGACAGTCAAATTCTCATTCGGTAAAAGTGCTGCTGGTAACAATGGTGTCGCAGATATTATAAGTAAGCTAGGTAATAAAGACTTTTCTAGAATTAGAATAGGCATAGGACCCAATCCCCAAGGAGATGAAAGGGCTAATTATGTTTTAAGTAAGTTTAAAAAAGAAGAAATAGAATCACT
>JBMOEX010000094.1:0-7770 GCA_049314535.1 Vampirovibriophyceae bacterium
CCAGTGTAAGAATAGACAGATAAATAAGGAATGTTCATTCCCATGATTTTTGGTAGATTCCCACTAACAGCAGCCTTAAATACATTTAGTATCGCAAAAGGCAGATTGTTCATTTTCATAGCACCAAGAAAATTAGAAACTGACCCTAAAGCAATAGAGCCACGATAACCTATTTTGCCGAGTTTGCTTAAGATTCCACTTGGGCGCACTAAGCCAGTTAAGCTTCCGAATAAAGCCATTTGGCTCATTACCGTTGTGACTATTTTTTTTACAGGAGAATCTTTCTCAGCGTAAGCGATTATTCCTTTTTGTAATATTGGTGCGAATTGAAAAACTTTAAGGAAGTTATCGAATATAGTGTTTTCCTGTTGTGCAGGGTTTTGTTTTTTAGATATTTCTGCTTGAAGTTGTTGAACTAGTTGGCCACCAGTTCCCGCAGTGCTGCCTTCATCTCCCGTTCCAGCAGTGCTGTGTAGATCTTTCGTCGTGGCAAGATTTGAGGAATTTAAGTCCTGTGGTATGTGAGAAACAGAGGTTTCCACATTGTGTTTATCCTGTCCTACGGCCGTAGATGTACTAAGATCTGCTTTAATTGCTGACGGGATACATCGTGAGATGCCGTCCAGTGTGGTCGATTCCAATCGAACTTATCCTCAAATTGTTGATAATTTCTAAATTATTAATTTATTTATAATCTAGTATAGCTAAATCTTAACTAACTTGCAAAAAAATATATAAGTACAGAATGCCAAAGCCCCAGCCTGCACAAATGTCATATATATCATGCACTTTTAGATAAAGTCTCGATAGACCAAGTAAAAATGGAACCGTGGCCAAGGCGATTTTAGCTACTATATTAAAGTCGAAAAAAAGACAAATCCCTAAATATGTTACCGTGGACATAAAGGCATGACCAGAAGGCAAGCTGTAGCCTTTTACGTGAACTTTTGCGTGCTCTTTAGGGGGGCGTGATTTTTTAATAGTGTTTTTAAGTATCAGATTTAGCCCATAGCCCATAGCCCAAACTAGGGCAAGCTTTAAGCCGATATAAGTATCTACGAAAGCTATTAAAGCACTGATTAAAAGAAACTGCGGGAATACATTTCCCGTAAGAGTGAATAATCTGATAACTTTTCTTATCCAGTAGTCTTTACTGTGCAGCTCTCGCGGAGCTTCATTTTTTTCTATCAATGAAAACCTCCAAGGAATTTCGTTACCAGCTCTTTATTAAAAGCACTTAAGTAGCAGCAGAGTCGCAGAACAATAAAGCGAGGGTCTATTAATCTTAAAGTATTTTTATTAAGCGAAATCTTTAATTTTTCTTGAGCTGTTTTAGAATCTCCAGCTATTAAGTACCAGTAAGCGATACGCAAATAAGCTAAGCTGTAAGCTTCCTGTGTAGAGGCTTTGAAACTTTCTTTATCAAGATCAAGAAAGTTTAAGAACTCAGCATGTTCTAAAAGAAATTCCTGGGTATTAGCATCTAAGACCTTTACAGTAACTTCCTCTATGCGAGAGGCTTTTACATTTTTTACCGACTGCTGAGGGTGCAGGCGATAATTCCCAAGAGCTTCTTTAATATGATGGAATTTACCGCAGCGAGATAATCTTAACCAAAAATCCCAGTCTTCATAAGGAATAAAATCAGTGACTTGCTCGTCGATATTTTTCAACACAGAAGCTCTGATCATCGGCGTTACGGAGGGAATGAAATTTCTCATCAAAAGATGTTTATAGATTAAACCAGAGTAACCTTCTTGCTGCCTAGCAGCATTTTTCAGAGGTTTATTCTCTGGATCTATTCTGTTTACAGGAGCGTAGCAGAGAATTATCTCTGGGTCATTCTCCATTACAGCTAACTGTGTTTCTAATTTATGCGGCAGCCAAGTATCGTCAGAATCTACTAAACATACATATTTGCCGTTAGCTTTAGAAATGCCATGGGTTCTAGCTACAGCTCTTTCTGAGTTGTTTTGGTAAAAGTATTTAATGCGAGAGTCTTTCTCTGAATAGCTTTTAAGAATTTCAGCAGTATTATCCTTGCTGCCATCATCTATAAATATCACTTCGAAGTTACTGTAAGTCTGAGCTAGTATGCTATCTAGGTTATAGGCTATATATTTAGCTTGGTTGTAGCTAGGAATTACTATAGAGATTAGGGGGGATGCCAGCATTGAAGGTGCAGTGATCTAAATATCTTAGCTTATAGTTATAATTAGATTAGTGAAAATTCGCTATGCACATACAAATATTATTACTAAAGATTGGAAGAAATTAGCGACTTTCTATCAGGATGTTTTTGCTTGTGTGCCAGTTCCACCAGAAAGAAAACTAACAGGATCTTGGTTAGAGCAAGGTACAGGGGTAAAGAATGCTTCACTAGATGGGGTGCATCTTAGATTGCCTGGTCATGGTGAAAATGGTCCAACTTTAGAACTTTTCCAATACAGTGAGATGCTCGATAAATCTAGACCTCCACAAGCTAACAGAGAAGGCTATGGACATTTGGCATTTCAAGTTGATGATGTAGAGCAAATACTAAGTCAAGTAATAAATCATGGTGGTCAAGTAATTGGTGAGATAGTCAAACATGAAGTAACAGATGTTGGATTGTTAACTTTTGTATATGTCACTGACCCCGAAGCTAACATCATCGAGTTGCAGAACTGGTCATAGACGTAGGTGTAATGATGAGTTTTATTGTCATTTCGCACCCTCCAGATGAAAAACCATAAAAAGGTTTTAAACGCTAATTATAGCCCTGATTCAAAATTAACTTTTCTGGGGAAAAATGACCCCTTAAAATTTCTGATCAAATTTTTTAAAATTATTTTTACTATGGATTATAGCCATCAAATAAATTTTAAAAAAAGGAAAGTTCGTAAAAGAGATTATGATGGCTTTAATTTTTCTGATTCGGCAACCCTGCTTTTTGCAACAGCTTTGTTAACTCCTTTTGGTGAATCCATGAAGATGTATTTGCTTGGAATGCCTGCTGATCTTGATATGTCTAATTTTATTTATATAGTTTCAGGATTTATTTTGGGACTAATAGTTATACTTTTGAGGGTTTGTTACAATGGGAGAGTAAGATGACTCAGGCAGATATACAGTTTTTAATTAGTGCTGTGCTTTTCGTAGCGGGAGCTTTTACGGTCTGTCTTTTTGAGCCGTTTTTAGATTATTTAGAAAATAAAAAGAATAGAGAAAACGCTTAGTGCAAACCTGCTTCTGGCTGAACTTGTGCATCCATACTATCAACAATGCTAAATCCTGAGCTTAAATCTATAATCGTCTGCCTGATTATGTTAGGTGGATTCCTTTATGGCATATTATTTCTTTTTTGGTTAAACTATAAAGCTAAAAAGATTCGAGGAGAACTCGATCCGTCTCGTTCCTTTTTACAAAATTTTTTTTATATTGATCCAATTTAGATAAACTCCCCTAAATCTAAATTCTTTTTATTTACAATAGCCTCACCCGCAGCAGTATAAGAGCAAATCACCCCAGGGTAAACCAGCATCGGTGCATAAAAAGTATGCACTTCGGGAAATACCTTAGCAAGATTCTTTTGAGCCTTTTCTAATTCATCTTTTTGGAAGAAAGGTGAACCAGACTGAGCGCAGAATATCCCGTGAGCTTTCATCGTACGTTTTACTTTTTTATAAAAATCTTCTTCTATAAGTCCAGCAGCGAAGCCTACGGGGTCAGTGGAATCACAGAGTATTAAATCAAAGTATTCTTCTGGACTGGTTTCTATAAACTTAAGGGCATCTTCACATCTTAAATCTAATTTAGGATGATTTAAAGCAGAAGCTACTTTAGGAAAGAATTTGCGAGAAGCATTTATGACTTCTTCATCTATCTCGACCATAGTTACTGTATTAATGTGCTTTTCATATTTTTTAAAGAGGTCTCTAACTGTGCCGCCGTCGCCGCCGCCGATTACTAAAATATTTAAATTATGGGCATATTGCGGAACTCCATTTCCCGCATTTTCACAAGCAGTGCCATTATCCAAGACATTCTGCATACCATAACTAGTAAGAGCGTGATGATACATATGTTCATCTAAGTCGCTCAACATCAGGACTCCATCCAGTGCCATAACAGTACCAAAATGTGGGTTTTTAAAAATGAAGATCTCTTGATATTCACTCTGTTTTTTCAGTAAAACTTCAGAGACCTTAAGAGTTAATCCTTGATTATCTTTACATATTTCCGAAAACCAAGTCTCATTAGGCATAATCTCTATTTTAGTATTTTACAGATCGCCGCACAACTAGGGACTTCTCCTAATCTTTAATTTCTGCGCTTGCACTGTGCATTCTGCGTTAATCTAAATTGTTTATTAAATTAATCAATACAGCCATTCCCAAAGGTAGAAGCCCCCGCAGAGAAAGCCTTTCTCAGTAAATCTAAATATTTTAGCGGAATGCTATTAATACTTAGTGGGTTTAATTCGTTTTCTTTACAGTGACGAATGATTTTACTGATGCTGTAAGCTAGTCCTAATCTTGGAATGACAGCATCGTCTCTGCGAGCTAATAGTAGATCCCTTTCTTCAGGATTATTCTGTAAAAGCTCTTTTAGGGAAATATTTTCTGGATCACTTACCTTATAGCCTTTAACTTTAGCGATAAAGCTTTTAGTCGCTCGGTTACCGATAATTAGTTTCTGTAATAATTTATCTTCTTCTGCTTTGTAATGAGGATTACTCGCTGATTCTATGATTTTCCTAGCCTCAGAATAAGCTGCCATATCTGCTGTAAATATGCCTCGCTCTAATGAGTCGATAATATGTTTGAGTAGGCGAGTTTCTTGTTTAGACTCAGGCTGATGATAGTGATAGTTTAATTCTTGTATAAATTCTGCATCATTATCTAATCCCTGATAGCCATAGAAAGAAACGTGGTTACCACCTAGTAAATTAAACATCGCAGAATAAGGGATAGCTCTTATGTCAGCGAGTAAACCTAATATTTCACTTATAGAAAGCTTTTTACTTAAAATATCTAAATCATTATTATATTCAGGGTCGCTCAGTATGCCTTTAACCTTAGCTCCAGAACGGCTAGTAGGCCTGCTGGCTATATTAAAAAGATCTAAATAAATTAACGGTGATTTTATAACATGCGCGAAATACTCTCTGAGAGTGCTTTCATTAGTACAGATGTTGTCGTCATTTAAATCTAAGCCAAAAACCTCTTCCCTGAGCTGCGTTCTAACTCTTTCTATTAGAGAATTTAAGAATTTTACGAATTTAGGATCGAGTAGTAGTTCTTGCGGCTCTCCAAGCTTATCTTGGATCAGCTTTCTGCCTGAAATTTCAGAAGTGGCGAAAATAAATTCCTGTATCATTTCATGGCTTTTAAAAAAAGAAATAAGCTGCTGAGCACCACCACCCTGTAGAGTTCTTTCATAGTGAGCATTTGAGCCTATAGGCTGAGTGCAAGTAGCCGTGCGTCTAAATTCAAGGCCACCACCGCGTTCTATCGGTTCACCCCAGCCATCGAAATTGATTAATTTAACTTGTTTTATTTTTTGCGACTCATAAACTCTTAGCCACAAAGCCTTTTCTTCTGAGCTAAAATTATTCTGAAAAAGATCAGAAAATGTATCCATTGCAAGCTTTATTGCTAGAGCTTCTTCTAGCTCAGGCTTATTTTTTAATAAATCCTGCCAAGCTTTAAGAGAGTTTCCACTTCTTTGTATATTTAGACTTTCCTCCGCTTCATTAAAAACATATTCATCTAAAAAGGCATTGAAAATTTCTGTAACGATAGTGTCAAGCTGCTTTGAGCGAAACATCTCCCATTGTGAAGCCGTAAAACCATTTTGCTTACCACTGTCTGAAGGACCGCGCATTTTAATAAATTCGCCACGATGCTTAAGTAAGTATAAACGCCAAGCTTTATTAGACAGAGCTTCTACTGTACATTTATACGAATTTCTGAGGTCTGAAATTTGTTCAGTTAAAGGCACTATTTCAAGTGAAGCTAGCATGTCTTCGGATATCATCGAAGAGCCTTTACTAGAGCTGCTAATAATATACTTAGATAGTATTAAAGTATTTAGCATGTCTTCAAAGCAGGTATTCATACTGATAATCTGTCTTTTAATACCGCCAGCACGAGTAAGGGAGAGAAGTTCTAAGGTCTGAATTGCTTTTTGATTCAGCTTGCCATCTGAGTCAGTTAGTTTTTCTTTTAAATCTATTATTTTTTTCTGAGTCTCTTCTCTATTGAGTTCTGCCTTTAAGAGGAAATCTGTTTTCTCTGAGATATCGCCGTAGACTTTAAAGCCAGATAAATTTTCTGTAAGGAAATTAATTACTTCGTTTCCCTGTCTTGTGTGACCGTGCGAGCCGAATTTACCAAAAATCTCTATTTTCTTGATAATAATTTCTATTTCTTTACTGTTCACGCCTTCTTTATTAGCAATTATGGCTTTTAATGGTGCAAGCAAAGTCTCTTCACTACAGTATTTATCAAAATCAAAGTCAAAATTATAGTCACTAGTATAGGCGATTCTCTGCCTTTGTGTTTCTAAAGAGTCGATCGCTTTAGCTAGAGGATGTAAGATTTTATGGTCTATAACTAGTCTGTAAGCTTGTTTGTTTGACTTGTAGACTGGATTTTCTGTGATGATATTATCGTAAAGTCTTTTAAAGTCACTGTTTATAAAGAAAGTTTTACTAGGCAGTTCCTTGTCGAAGGTGAAGTCGTCGCTTAAAGTCTGCCAAAGCCTCTGTATATCAGCAAAGTATTTTTTATAAAAGTGTAGATTTTCATTAATCAGAGTTTTAAAATGTTCTTCTTTATTTACAGTCGGGTTGCCATCTATGTCACGCGCTACCCAGCTATGTAATTTAAAAAACTCTGGATGAATGTAGAACTTCTCACCTAAAGCTTTACTAAGTTCATTACCGAGTACGACTAGAGTCTCTGGGATGATTTCATAAATTTGGCTGATACTTTTTAGGAAATTCTGTGATTCGTCTGAGGGTTTAAGCTTATTTTCGTTATAGGGCTTAACTCTAATCATGTGGCTGATTGATATAGCGAGATCTTCTTTAATTAATTCAAGCTTCTCATCAATTTTTTCTTGACTAGATTCATCTCGAATAGTGTCTGCAACAGAGTTTACCTTCTCTATCATATTTGAGATATGGTGCATGTAATCTGGCTGTATACCAGCTGTAGGATGTGCTGTGAGAACGAGGTTCGCCGATAAATCCTTAGAGAATATCTTTAAAATCTCCTCCTTGCTGAACTTGTTTTCAAGAAAGAAGTTAATTAGTTTTTTTGCGAAAAGTATTTCAGAGTTTTTATTTTTGCTTACATCAGCACTCGCTGTGCTGGATTGGTTTAGTAAAAGATAAGCTTCTAAAATCCAAGCGAATATTTTCGTTTCATATTCTGGTTTTTCAGAAATTTTATTAAAGATAGTAAGAACTTTACTTAAATCTCTATCTTCGCTTTTTAATATATTTCTGAATGCACTTATATAGTCAATAAATTCATAAGCTAGCTGCTTACGTAAATTGCTATCAGTGCTGATATTGCTATCAAAGTTAATCCTATTCCAAATCTGCTTCCCGACGAGATTCCCGATAATACGGTATAAGGACCTGATCGCAGGTTTAATTGCCATTGTTTTAGTATAACCTGCAATTCAGATAGAAGAACGCCCTCTGAAGATTGCAAGCAATCCCCCGAGGGCGTTTCCGTCGAATTTGTACTTTTGCGAGCAGTCCCGTTATGGGCT
>JBMOEX010000095.1:0-7512 GCA_049314535.1 Vampirovibriophyceae bacterium
AAGGTATTCAGCGGCATGAAAATTTCCCTATCCCACTAGAAGCTCTTCGTGAGGGTCTTTTAAACGCAATTGTTCATAAAGATTATAGCCAAAACACCGCATTCAAATTTCTGTTTATGAAGACAAATTGATGATTTGGAATAGTGGTCAGCTTCATCAAGGATGGACGGTAGAAAAGCTTTTCCGTAAACACGAGTCTGCCCCTTTTAACCCTGAAATTGCAAACTGCTTTTTTAGAGCAGGCTTGATTGAGGCTTGGGGAAGAGGTATTGAAAAAATGTCTCAAACTTGTATGAATGCTGGTATTCAAAAGCCTGAAATTTTATATGAAGAATCTGGTATATGGCTTACTTTTAATTTTCAGAAAAGTTCGGTAAAAAGTTCGGTAAAAATATTAGATTTATTAAAGTTAAACCCTAATTTAACTATTCCAGAATTAGCTCAGGAACTTTTTTTAACAGAAAGAGCTGTACAAAAGACTTTAAAAAAGCTTCAAGAAACCAATCAACTTAAGAGAATTGGCTCTAAGAGAGCTGGATCTTGGGAAGTAGTATGATGTTTTTGAAAAACATAATATTAACGGCCATATAGAATGGGGAAAAATAAAGCCTCAAAAATCTATCTAGTTTAAAATAGACATAGTGGTAAATCAGTTAGCTTCAGCCTATCAGCAAATCAGATCAGGGAATATCTCTGCTGATGAAGCATTGTCTCTCTTGGTTAGGGATAATGAACTTAATTTACGCCTATTAGATAGAAAGCTTATCGGTTCTGTAAATAAAAATTGGCCTATCAGAGAGGCTATTCCACTGTTTTTTACTGAAGAAAAATTATATGTGGCTTGTGAAGAAGGCTTGCTGTCTGATTTACAAGTAATTTTATCTAAATTTGTTAATAGGTTTGGTATTGAGTTAATCGAAATTAAAAAAGATAATTGGCAGGCGGTGATTTTAGAGCTTCTCGGACCTGCTCCAGAAATAGTAGTGAATAATCCTTCTGTAAATAATTCTCTTAATATTAATGAAAAACCAAGTTTAGTCGATAATTCATACGGTAAGCCTGTAGAGAACAGGGTTTTAGATGTTAAGGCTGAAGCTAACTTACCTGAGCTGAAATTAAGAAAAGTCGCTCAGTTAGGAGCTCATTTACTAAGAACTATAGATGAAATTCCACTTCGCCGTATTAATGCGGTTGATGATACATCTATCGCAAGCGAGGTGCGCCGTATTATCGCAGATGCTGCTCGCTTAGGGGCTTCTGATATTCATTATGAGCCAGTCGAGAATTTTCTTTTAGTTAGATTCAGGATAGATGGCGTGCTTAAGGATATTTGTAAATATCTTTGTAATCAGGAAGCTGATTATAGGAAGATCATGCTTGCACGGATTAAGATTATTGCTAATCTGAATATCGCAGAATCTAGAATTCCTCAAGATGGCAGGGTAACTGAAATTATTGAGGGCAAGAAAATCGATTTAAGGGTTTCTACTTTACCCTGTTTACATGGTGAGAAGTGTGTTATCAGGCTGCTTCCGCATGAAAATAAATTTTTAGAGCTAACTGATTTAGGTATGCCTGAAAGTATGATTCCTACTTTTGAGTCTTGGCTTAGGCTGTCTCAGGGAATGATTCTTATTACAGGACCTACGGGTTCAGGTAAAACTAGTACACTTTATACGAGTTTAGCTAAGGTTATAGACCTTACGAAGAATGTAGTTACAGTAGAAGATCCAGTCGAATTTCAGTTAGCTAGAGTAAATCAGGTACAGGTTAATGTTAAAGCTGGTTTAAACTTTGCTACTGGTCTTAGAAGCATACTCAGGCAAGATCCAGATATCATAATGATCGGTGAAATTCGTGATAAAGAGACGGCAGAGATTGCCATTCAGGCTTCTCTTACTGGTCACTTGGTTTTAAGTACGTTGCACACTAATGATGCACCAAGCAGTATTAATAGGCTTATTGATATGGGAGTCGAGTCTTATCTAGTCGCAAGTGCTTTAGTAGGAGTGGTAGCGCAGAGGTTGGTGAGGCTTATCTGTGAACACTGTTCTTATGAATACCAGCCTACTTTAAGTGAGCTTAGCTATTTAGGACTTGAAGCTAGGGCTGGAGAGATTAGCTTTGCTAAGGGCAGGGGTTGTCAAAAATGTAATAATACAGGATACTCAGGAAGAGAAGGGATTTTCGAAATGATGCCTGTCGTGAATAAGATGAAATCTCTTATCCATAATAAGGCTGATTTAGAAGATTACAAGGCTGTTATGGCTGAAAATAAAATGAAAACCCTTTTCGATTCTGCTCGTGATAAGGTGCTATCTCATAAAACTACTTTGGAGGAGTTTTTAAGAGTGGTTCCTAGAGAGCAATAATACAACGATGATAGATGATGATTTCAGTGCTGAAAAGCCATCAGCTTTTGATGACTCAAAAGCTAGAACTTGGCCGCCTGAACAGTCCTATTATTCTCCAGAGTCATTAGGAGAAGATTCTAATTATAATGAGAATTTTAATGATTCAGATGAGGGTGATGAATCCTCATCTGAAAGCCTAATTCGCAGTCCTGAAGAAGAGGCTGAGCTTCAGGAAAAAGTACTTAAGCTTTTAGAGCAGCAGAGCGATGATATGTTTTCTAGCATAGAATTTTTTCTGTCAGATATTGACACTTATAAGGATAAGGATTATCCAAATGAAGCTCAGCCAGTAGAAAAAGCTCCTATTCCTTTAGAGTCTCTGTTTGATGAACCTGCTATAGGCTTAGATAAAAATCCTTCAAAGACTAACTCTTTTGATGATTTCCCTACTACTTTAAATGAGAATGGTATTCATGATGCGAATAATGATTTGCAGACTTTATTTGGGCAGGATTTTATAGAGGAAGACGCGAGGCTTTCTTCTTCCAAGGCTTTTGATCCTAGTTTGATGTTTGAAGAGCCAGAACTGTCTCTTGATGATCATTTTAAAGTAGAGCCACCTCCTTTTAGGTCATCTCCTGAACCAGCTTTTGATGAGCCAGTAGCTCCACCGCCACGCCAGTCCTATGGAAATAAGGTCTATAAAGCTTTTTCTTATTCAGATCGCGACGCTGCCGCAATAAAGAATGAATCTGAGATTGGCACACCGATTATTGCTCTAGTGGTCGCTATACTCTTGTTTATTGGTTATACCGTCTATCAGAAAATGAATGAGCGTTATGATACGAAGACTTCTTCTAGAAGAGATTCGCGCAGACCTAAATCTAAAAAAATAAATAATCTATTTGATTTTGCAGATAAAAGACCTGTCTGGTCAGCGATTAAGATTAAGTCTAATAGCGCAAAGCAAGAGAGAGAGTTTATAAAAGCCTCTAAAGATACGGCGGGCAGGGATAATCCTTTTATACTGCCAGATTCCGTTCTGAAGGCGATAGCTAGTGGTAAAGCTCGTGGTACTGGGCTTGCAGAGAAGACTGTACGTTTTCCTAAGAAAGCTTACAGAGCTTTGATGATAGGAGTTATACAGAGTGATGGTGAGAGTATCGCTTTGATTAATTTAAAAGAAGCTGTTTTTGAAGTTGGTGATAATTTAACCCGCTCTAAAGTTTTAAAAGCTGCTATTAAGGCTATGGATAAAGCTTTGGATAACACTATTGAAGTCTCTGTTGGTGACTACATTGCGAATTGGGAGCTGATTGAAATTCATAATCCAGCCTCTAATGATTTAGGTGAGCCATTTATAAGGCTTAAGCGTGGTGATGAATTTAAGATCTTGAATATGGGCAAAGCTGAAGAGCTAGGTATATTTGATGAAGATAATCTACTGGATGATTTAACTGGTTTTGAGAATGATTTTTAAAAATTCAAAACATTAAGGTTTCTTAAAGTATTGTTGAAATGCTAAAATCATGCCATGTCTTCAGAGTTGATGCATGGTTTAAGAAGAATCGAAGATGTTTTCCATTCTTCATTAGTTGAGTTTAATATGTGTAGAGCAGAGCTGTATGAAGAGGCTCTAAAGAATCGTGAAGCTCGGCTCTCTGATTCAGGTGCCTTGATAGTTTATACAGGTAAGCACACTGGTAGATCTGCTAACGATAAATTTATTGTGCGAGATTCAGATACTGACTCGATTATAGATTGGGGTGAGATTAATAGACCCTTTGATGAAGATGATTATTTCGAATTGCGTGATAAGTTCTTTGATTATATTGAAAAGATGCAGAAAATAGAGAATAAGAAACTCTATGTCCAAGATTGCTTTGCTGGAGCTGATCGTGAACACTCTATTAAGGTAAGAGTAGTTACTGAATATGCTTGGCATAGTTTTTTTGCTACGAATATGCTGGAATCGATTAACTCACGCTCGGCGATATTTGCTGAGAAGAGAGGAGTTATTGATAGAAAGAATTTTGAGCCAGAATACCGTATCATCTCTGTCCCTAGCTTCAAAGCAGATCCAGAATTAGATAAAACACGTTCTGGGACTTTTGTTTTGGTAAATTTTAAACATAAAGAGGTTTTAATCGCAGGTACTGCCTATGCTGGTGAAATTAAGAAATCAGTTTTTTCACTTCTGAATTATCTTTTACCGCAGTCTGGGATTATGCCTATGCATTGCTCTGCTAATGCAGATAAAGATGGGAAAGATGTCGCTATATTTTTTGGATTATCAGGGACCGGAAAAACCACTCTATCAGCAGAACCTGGGCGTTTACTTATAGGCGATGATGAACACGGCTGGAGCGAGAATGGTGTATTTAATTTTGAGTCTGGCTGCTATGCTAAATCTATCGGTCTTTCTAAGGATACTGAGCCTGAGATCTATGCTGCTAGTCGTAGATTCGGTGCCACTGTCGAGAATGTTCGGATTAAAGAGGATAAAAGCTTAGATTATTTCGATAAAACCCTTACTGAGAACGGTAGAATATCTTATCCTTTAGATTTTATTCCTAATGCAGTAGTTCTAAATGACGATGGTACTGGTTTTGATAGATTTATTAAAGAGCAGCCTAATAATGTAATAATGCTCTGCTGTGATGCCTTCGGTGTTTTACCTGCGGTTTCTAAATTAAGCCCAGAGCAGGCTAAAGAGTATTTTCTTTTAGGCTATACTGCTAAAGTCGCTGGTACAGAGCAAGGCATTAAAGAACCGACAGCAGCCTTTAGTCCTTGTTTTGGAGCACCTTTTATGCCCCTTAAGCCTAATGTCTATGGAGATTTACTCGCTAAGAAAATTAAAGAGAATAAAGTAAACTGCTGGTTACTGAATACTGGCTGGGCTGGAGGCTCTTATGGCAGAGGTTCTCGCATGTCGATTAAGCTTACTAGGTCTATAGTCTCTAAGATACATTCTGGAGAATTAGCTCAAGAACAGTGTGCTAAGCATTCTATCTTTGATTTGGATATACCTGTAAGTATAAAAATGCCAGAAACCAGTTGGGCAGATAAAGAGGACTATGATACTGTAGCTAAAAAACTTAAGTCTATGTTTGATGAGCAGAGAGTGAAAATTTTTGGTGATAAGGTTCAAGTCGGATAAAGCTATGGATAAAGAAAATTTAAAATCCTGCTTAACTGATCTTCAGTATAAAGTGACGCAAGAGAATGGTACAGAGAGACCCTTCGAGAATGCTTACTGGGATAATAAACATCGTGGTATCTACGTAGATATAGTCTCTGGTGAACCCTTATTTAGCTCTGATGCTAAATTCGATTCTGGGACTGGCTGGCCGTCTTTCTTTAAGCCATTAGTTCAGGAGAATGTCGCAGAGAAAGAAGATACTACTCATGGTATGCGCCGTGTAGAGGTTAGATCTAAGCAGGGGGATTCTCATTTGGGGCATTTATTTACAGATGGTCCTAAACCTACAGGGCTTAGATACTGCATAAACTCAGCGTCTTTAAAATTTATTCCTTATGAAGAGATGGATGCTGCTGGCTATGCAGATTATAAAGAGTTCTGTTAATTTAGTAATTCTTCTAAATAATCAATATTTTTAAAGCTAATGAAATAGATTTTATGGTCTTTATGAAAGATTTCTTCGTCGACCTTATCATTAAGAACTACTGCAAATGGAGCTTTGGGGTAGGCTTTTAAAAATTTAATAAGAGCTGGAAAGACCTCTGGTTTACGCAGAGATGATTTGACCTCTATAGGATAAGGAATGCGATTGCGGTTCCAGATAAAATCTATTTCCATTCCATCGGAGGTTCGCCAGAAGAATATTTCAGTATCGCTATCATCTGCGATGTTTAATAGATAGTGATAAGTAAAGGTTTCTAGGATACAGCCTTTATCGGCTCTATTAGTAAGTGAACTGAAATCCTTTATCAGAGCATTGCGTACACCTAAATCGTAGTAGTAGTATTTCTTTGATTTTTTAAGTTCGTTACTCAGGTTTCCTGAAAAGGATTTTAGACTGTAGAGTACGAAGGTTTGTTCTAGTATGCTGATATATTTTTCTACAGTCGCTGCTGTTACTTTTATTTCATTTGCGAGGCTCGCAGTAGAAGTGATTTGCCCCTGTTTATCAGCTAATATATACAATAAATGATTAAAGGCTACGATATTCTCTTCTACGATTAAGGCTTTCACATCTTTTTGAATATAGGCATTGAGAATCTCTTGAAGATACTGTTGTCTATCTTTATGAGTAGGATGCTGTTTTAAGTCATAGGTGCCAGGTAATGCACCGTAGCAGAGGAATTCAGGCAGCTCTGATTTGATTTCGGAATTTGAGCAGAACTCCTTGTAGCTAAGTGGTTTTATCCAGTATTTTTTTAACCTGCCCGCAAGGCTCTCCTTTAGATGTTTATGCATTTCTAAAGCTGAAGAACCTGATGCATAAATTTTCACTGAATGCTTTGACCAACTGCTTTCGTCATAAATAGCTTTAAATATTTTAGAGATATTTTCAAGATAGTGAAATTCGTCTATAAAAATATATTGTCCTGAGCTTTTTAGTAGCTGAATTATTTCATTTTCACTACCGTTAAATAGCAGTAGCTGCTCAGAGAATTCTAAATTAAAATAGCGATAATTCTTTAATTCATTCGCTAATTTTTTCATTAAATATGTCTTCCCGACTTGCCTTGCACCCATAAGAATAATGATTCTTGGATTCTGAGAATCTTGAACTAGTGCTGGGTAAATACTTCTTTTAAAGTTCATTAATTAAGTTATACCAAATTTTTTAGAATTCTATGTGGTGGGTATAGAATTCTAATTTTTTTAGAATTCTATAGTGTCATGTAAGAATTCTAAAAATAGAATTTTATAATATGGTGCAATTCTAGGAATATAAGTCAGAAGACTGCTTAGGGCAACAGGTCACAGAATATAATTTAAAAATGGAGCGGGCGACGCGACTCGAACGCGCGACAGTCTGCTTGGAAGGCAGAAGCTCTACCAACTGAGCTACACCCGCAAATCAATGCTCACAAGGAACAAAGTTCTTAGCGAATAAAAATTTTAGCATTAATAATCTTGTTATACTATTTAAAGTCGCTCTTTTTTAGTAGTTCTTTTAGTTTT
>JBMOEX010000096.1:0-7231 GCA_049314535.1 Vampirovibriophyceae bacterium
CAACCCACGGAAGATGCCCTTTTGTTAATGTACCAACCATAAAATCTCCCTTAGGTTTAAAAACTAGTAAACCTTAACTAGACCTTAAATCTTAAAATACTTGGAATTATAATGGGATTATTAAATATTAATCAATTAAGTGCAGATTTTGGCAGGGTTTTTAAAAGATGGTCGATTTTTCTGATTAAGTTTTGGCTCACTAACAGGGTTTTAAATAAAAATTCAGGCTTTGTATAACCTTACGGGTCTTGCCAAAAAATAAAAAAACTGAGCAAAAAAGCTTACTCCACAAGGATATTATCCCTGCCCGAACCTTAAATAATGATCTAAAATTCTGATCTTCTTTTGAATCTACTAAGCAGCACAAAGTGCTGCCCCTAAATCTCGTGATGCTTCTACTTGAGATTTAGAGCTATTTACCCTTACCGCATTATTAGGAACACTATTATTAGGGGTAGACGACGTTTTCTGAGCCCTAGGATGCTTACAAGCCCTAGCAATAATCCCCATAGACGTAACAGTAATAGCACCAAGTACTACCAATCCATTTATAGACATAATCTCTCCTTCGAGTGGGCCTAAGCCTAATAACCTTTATCTAACAGTAATTATTCTAATTGATAAGCTGAAAGCAGGTGATTATTTAGCTTTAATCGTCTATTAACCTCATTTTCACAGTGTCTAAAGCAAATTAAGCCTGCCTTTTTAAATGAAAAGCAATCCTAGAAAGACTTATAGCAGTAATTATTATTCAAAAAAATCTTCGGGGTCTTGCCCCGCAGTAAAAGTACTTTTAAAAAAAACTTGGTGGGATTTTCTGATTATAAGTTTAGATAACCCAGTCTGGCACGAAAACCCCGTAATTATGCCGTTCCATAAATCTATAATTTTCCAAATCCAAATCTCGCAAAATCATAGGCAAGACCCCTAAGCCTTTTCTGAGAGAATTTTCATAAAACGCATATATCAGCCTAATAAGACGAAATACTATCCTCTTCAATTCCTGTCTCAACAAGAATCTCATCTCTGCCTTCATCAAACTTAGCAAACTGATTCTTAGCAACTTTATCCGCAACTTTCGCGTATCTTAAAGTAGTTCTAATATCACTGTGTCCAGCGAGCTTCTGAAGCACTCTGATATCTATATAACCCACTCTTTCTGTACAGAATGTATGTCTAAGCTGGTGAATAGTTAAAACCGTACCATCTGGATTCTTAAGATCCTCTGAAGCCTGTTTAAATAACTGATTAGCCCTGTGATAACCCAATCTTGTTCCATTATTAGTCGTGAATAAAGCACCTTCAGACTGTAACTTCTTAGCTTCTTCGATAGTTCTAGCTTTGGAAACCACAGCTCTCTCTGGTATTCTCTTCTCCATAAACTTTTTAAATAGCTTCTCACTAGATTTAGATAAATAAGTTATCCTAGCTTTGTTTCCTTTACCCTGCCTAACGTGAATAACTCCATTACGAATATCCTGAACATTTAAAGAAAGTGCTTCTGATATTCTTAAGCCGCTACTATAGAGCAAATCAAAAAGAAACTCTTCTCTTAGAGATCTTGATCTCGATAAAATAACATTTACCGTCTCTTTATCTAAATAGCGAATTATCTCTTTATTATTAGCTTCTCCTTGATCCTTAAGAGGTCTACGACGCTCTATTTTCTTCATCGGATTATCACTTATAGAACCAGCTCTAAGTAAGTAGTTAAAAAAGCAGCTTAAAGTCGCATAATGCCTATTCTGCGTAGCAACACTAACTTTCTTCCCAGACCTAGTCAAAAGAGCGTTAAGATACTCATCCAAATCCTCTTTCTTAAGATCCGAAATATTCTTCTCACCAAAAGTATTCACGAATTTCTCCAAATCTAGGCTGTAAGCCTTCATCGTATCGTTATCTTTTTGAATTTTATTTAAATAATCACTAACGTATTCAGCAGTTTTCATCATATCCATATTGAGCTTCCCTTCACACTTCAGACTTCCCATTAAATATGGAAAGTATTGTTAAAACTATATAATACATTAAAATTGCTGTATTTTGGCAGAATCTCCACAAATTATCTTGATAATAATTGTCAACAAATATCATTAATAAGATCGGAAATCTATGCCCCAGAAGATTTATAAAGCAAAAATCAAAAATTTACTTATTTAAGTATGATAGCATTTACTTTGAAATTTGAATCGTTTAAATCAAGGAAGCCAAAATGATTAATCAAAACACCTCAGTATTCTTCATGCATAACTTTGCACTTAAAAGTTCTTTAGCTGCAAAAATTGAGATCGTTAAAACACTGAAATCAGAAATTCGTGACTATTTTGGAAAAATTAATGAATTTAAGTCTAAATATAATCCTAGTCACATAAGAAGATTAATACGTAACCTCTATCGATTTCAAAAAAATAAAAACTATTCTGGAACAGAGCTCGCAGAAAAATTATGGCCTGCTGTTGAAAATTATCTTAGTGGTGATCTAGACATTAATAATAAAGATAGATCTGAATTAGAGAAGAAAGCCTATTTAATGATAATCCTAGACCGCGCCAATAAATTCTTTAATTTTGATTTCCTGCCTAAAGATACTCAATTCCAGATCTATATATTTTATTCTTTAATCCTAGATTATTTAAGCAAACTCATAAAAACCTTATTTGGTGAGGATTCTAATGGTCTTGAAGCTATTAATTCCTTTCTCTTAAATAAGCTTTCCTATTCTTTGAATCTAGCGGTATTCTTACACATGAATCCAGATGAAGATACTGGCTATCTCCAGGATCTAGATACAGAGATAAGACTCTTTATACCAGCAAAAAAAATAAAAATACCGAATAGCCTTCTGAAATCTCTTTCCATACTTTTTGAAGACTCCCCTGAAGAAATTCAAGAAAAATTACTTAATACCTTCATCACAACTAACGACTTTATCTCTGGTAACCAGCTCCTCGCTTTTGATGCCGCTCTCGCTTATTCAGATAAATTAAATCTTGAGATAGAAAATTATAATAGTGAGATTTCGCAGCTGAAATATAGTATTAAAAAACTAGTAATAAATATAAGCTCTGAGAAACTCTATCAAGTATATTTTAATAAAGACAGTTTTCTATCAACGATTCTCCAAGAGGCTGTTCGAGAAATGGCTGAAGAAGCAGGCGTTAAATTTATTGATCTAGATCAGGAATTAATAAAAGCTCATTCTAAAGCCCAAGATTTTTATAAAACTGTAAACAGCTATCTAGTTTGCTCCTGCTCATACTTCGATACTGAGCTAATAAAACAGAAATTCTTTAATGAAACTGCTGATTTCCTCAGGGAGGCTCTAGCAGAGATAAATCCATTAAGCACAGTCGAAAAAGAAACTATAGCCTTAGCAGCCTTAAGTCCTTCAGAGAATGGCTTAGATTTAAAAGCTAAACCAATTATCAAACGCATTAAATCCATCAATCGCAAGAAACAAAAATTACAAAACTCAATTGCAGAACTAGAACTAGTTTAAACTTGCATTAAACTCTTTTAATTCTTTAATCGAGACCGCATTATCATCATTAACATCCATTTCATCAAAAACCTGTGAACCATAGTTTTCAAGCTCTTGTGAAGTTATTCTCATATCCTTATTCAAGTCAAACTTATTAAACTCTTTCTGAATCTTCTTTTCATAAGATTCTACTACCCTTTTCTCAGAGCAAGCTGGCTTAAAAGCTAAATCACGAGAGGCTATTAAGAATTCAGCTGCACTAATCTTGCCATCACTGTTTTTATCTACCTCAAGAAATAATCCCAAGCGGTGTAATTTAGTCTCCTGAAAGCTAAGTAATAAATTCTGATCTCTATCAATATAAGCAAAATCATAATCACGAAAACAAATGTTCTGAATAAAAAAACAATCTTTCTCTATTTTAATTATCTGCTGCTGCTCTTCTTTAGATGCCCAGAAAGGGGTCCAGAAGCTTAACAGAGCAGCTATTAAAATCATATATGGAAATTATTACCTATTGGTCTTATACTTTCAAGCTCACCAGTATCAGCGAAAGCAAATAAATAAGTCTTATCCCATTCAAAATTACCGAGATTAGCACCTTGAATCATGATCTTTGACTCATATAAGCCAAGCCTAATCTTCTGACACTCTTTTTGTTCATCAGAAAGGATAGTACCATCACCCAACTTACAAATAATTAAATCGCCGTCAGCGTCATACTGCAACTCACCCTCTTCATCAACTAGAAGCCAAATTAAATCGTTCTGGTCTTGCCTTAAAGCATTTACTGCCTCTTCAATAAAACTGCGATTTAAACGAATCCCCTCCATAAGCTTAGAACCCTCTGGAGTAGATTCATAATAAGCAATAATGTGACTCTTCTTAAGCTTTGAGCTAGTAAACCTAGACTGATCACTGCTAGCTTCTTCTTTTACTGACTCTAAAGAAGAATTAGTGGACTCATGATTAAAACGCTTTTCCCGATGAACCTTAGAGAAAATTGGAAATATTCTCTTTAAAGTCTCTATTATCTCTGCACCAAATTTCACCATATTTAATCCACCTATTTAATTTACAATTGCGTTGTAAACATACATAAAGAAAAACGGCCCCGTAAAAACAAGACGTTAAAATTCTTCAAGGAAATTTGAGCTTCAATATAATTTACCCACAGATCAACAAAATTCCCACGCATCAATATAGATTTTATCTTTTATTTTTTATTTATAATTTTTTTAAAATTCCTTATGCGGAGGAGGTTTAATCCCGAAGGATGATATCAATTCTAAGGCTTTTAAATAATCTGCCTCCGTATCTATCCCGATAGCAGCTGATTTAACTTTAATCATTTTTATTTTAATCTGATTTTCTAAAGCTCTAAGCTGTTCTAATTTTTCTAATTTCTCTAGCTCACTCTGAGGCAGCTTCGCTAAGGTTAGTAAAACATCACGCTTATAAACATAAAGCCCTAAGTGCTTTTTAGCTTTTAATTTCATTCCTGATCTATCTCTTACACAAGGAATCGGTGACCTAGAGAAATATAATGCATAGTCATTAATGTCAGTCACGACTTTAACATTATTAGGATTTAGTATTTCTGATTCATCAGTAATTTCATGATAGATACTAAGCATTTCTAGATTAGGTTCGAGCAAAAAAGGATGAATAGTTCTATCTATATCAGCTGGATCTAAAAATGGTTCATCCCCTTGAACATTAATAATTAAATCCCAGTGAGGGTTCTTTTCTGCTAGCTCTGCTATTCTGTCAGTCCCAGATTGATGCTCAGCTGAAGTCATCATTACCGTCCCACCAAAGCTCAAAACATGATCATAAATTCGACTATCATCAGTAGCCACTACTAGCTCATCTAGATGTTTAGCCTTCGCCACCTGCTCATATACAAGCTGTATCATGGTCTTCTCACCAAGCTTAAGCAGTGGCTTGCCAGGCAATCTAGAACTCTCATAGCGAGAAGGTATTACCGCAACTATCTTGCGAGATTGAGGCACAACCCCATTTTCTGCGTTTTTAGATTCATCAGTATCCATAGTCAATATTATAAACTGCGAGAGCAGACTGCTTCTAAAGCATTTTTAATAAGCAGATGTCCCTCTAAATTAGGCTGATTAAAACCATTTGCGAAATATTTTATTCTCTGCTCTTCTACCAAAGGAAATTTTGCAGCTAAATCTACGAAGGGAACCTTCTGCCTAAGAGCGATTTGCTTACATATTTTATTAAAAGCATCGATTTTCACTTCATCTAAACTTAAGTCTGGATTCGGTCTCTGAGGCAAAGGACATGCTTTCGGAATATGTGGCACTGGTCCAATTAAAATTACTTTTATACTATTTAGTTTTAAAAACTTAATCAGGTACTCAAGCAGAGCTTCATAAGCTAAAAGAATCTGAGTACCCAGCCAAGCATCATTCATTCCATAATTAATTAAAACCATATCTGGTTTGTGATTTATCACATCACGCCCTAAATAAAGCATCGCATCAAGAAGCCCTGCACCAGAAATACCACTATTAATGAGTTTCACTTCATCTTTATTAGAAAATTCTTGATGCCATAAATAATGAAAAGTCTCTTCTGGCTTAAGTTCCCAGTTATTCTGTAAACCTAAAGTTACATTATCACCAAGAGCGACTATGGTTTTAACACCTTCTAAGGAGACCTTATTAAATTTCAGATCAGCCTCATCAAACTCGCGCCCCTCTAAAAAAGGTAATAAATTCTGATTCAGGCTAGCAACATCAAGCTGTGAACGAACTGCACTGTATATAGTCATACCAAAAACAAATTTAATCGCTTCTAAATTCTCGACTTGAATCCCCTCTTTCAAAAGTGTATTCACGATATTCAGCCAAGCAGAAGGATCTAAAGGATTATTAAGTCGAATTTCGTCTATTAAAGCTTTAGACGCCTTAGGTACATATTCCAAAACATTAGTCAGCTTCTCTAAAGTCATATCAACTTTATGAATTAATGGCTCTGCCGTCTTCTTAAGCTGCATGGCATTGCGGTAACAGTTAAAAGCATGAGGAAAGAAACGTAATTCAGTAGCATAATCCCCAGCTTCCTCCCAGTCTTCAGCATTAGCTAAACTAGGGTCCTGTTTTAAGGATTTGAACATTAGTTCTGTTAATTTCAAGTCAAACACAGCTTAAATTTTAAAGTATAAAGATATTTTTCAAGAAAAATTTTACAAAAGATATGGAAATACGATATAATAACGATTTGCCATGAAACAAACTTTAGGCGGTAGTAGCAGAAAAAGAAAAAGAACAAGCGGCTTTCGCGCAAGAATGGCGACACCTACTGGCCGTAGAGTTCTAAAAAGAAGAAGAGCTAGAGGCCGTAAACAAATTTCTCTATAAACACTAAGATCATCTTGTTAAGCAGATCAGAACGCCTTAGATTTAATGGTCTGTTTTTACAGGCTTATGAAAAAGGTAAATGCTTTACTAGTAAGAATTTAAAAGTTAACTTTACTGTCACCCGCGAAAATTATCAGGATAGACTTCCCTTTGTGGGTTTCGTAATATCTAAAAAGTTTTCTAAGAGTGCAGTTATCAGAAATAAATATAAACGCGGTCTCAGAGAGGTTTACAGGCTTTTTCGTTTAAATTCGGAAAATGCTGAGAAATTAAAAGCGATAGGTCTTCTCGTTATATCTTTAAAAAATTCGGTTAAGCCTGATAAAAGCCAGTCTACGTTTAATGAGTACAGGCTTGAGCT
>JBMOEX010000097.1:0-6889 GCA_049314535.1 Vampirovibriophyceae bacterium
CCGATCACTATGCGATCTGCATAAAAAGTATCGAATATCGCAGAACCCTCTCTGAGAAACTCTGGATTAGAAGCCACGTGAAAATTAAGTTTAGAGTTAGCCTGCTCGATGAGCATGTAGACCCAGTTCCCAGAGCCTACTGGTACGGTAGATTTATTGATAACGATACAGTCTTGCTTAGCGTGTTTACCGATGGTTTTAGCACAAGCTTCGATGTAGCGAAGATCAGGCTCCCCATTCTCCTTTGGAGGAGTGCCAACGGCGATAAAAATTATTTCCCCATGCTCCATAGCGATTTTAGGGTCGGTGGTGAATATAGGGAATTTATTAGTTTTTTTAGTATCTTCTAAAAGCTGGTCTAGATTCGGCTCATAGATAGGTATCTGTCCCTGCTTGAGACCTTCTATCTTCTTTTCGTCTATATCTAAGCATGCTACGTCATGCCCGAGATAAGCTAAGCATGTCGCTGTAACTAATCCTACGTAACCTGTTCCTATAACGCTAACTTTCATCCAAAATCACTAGAATAGCATATTATAGGACTATTGCCTTAACTTAGGATTAACCAGCGGATTTAAAACTTCTACTAATAAATTAGAAGCCGTAAGTATGGCTGAGAAAACTACCACTACAGCAGTTACTAAAAAATAATCACGATTAATAAAGGCAGTAACGAAATATTTTCCCATACCTGGTAACGCATAGACGAATTCGACGACAAATGAGCCTGTTATTAATATCGCAAAAAGCGGCCCTATATAAGCGAGTATAGGTAATAGAGCATTAACTAAAGCATGTTTATAAAGAATACTGAACTGATCTAAGCCTTTAGCCATCGCTGTTTTAATGTAACCCTGTTCATAGGTATTCGCGAAAGCGGTTCTGGTGATCCGCATAATATAAGCTGTTGGACCGACACTGAGAGTCAAAGCTGGCAGTATCATGTATTCGGGACCTTCCCAGAGAGCGACTGGCAGAAGATTAAAATAAAGACCAAAGAGACCTATTAATAATCCAGCCGTGACGAAGCTTGGGAGTGAGATGGCTGCGTCTGCATAATTAGAAAGTATAAAGAAAAGAGGGTCGAAGCCCTTTCTGTGATTAGCTTTATAGCCTAAATATATACCACCAGAGATACCAGCTGTAATCGCTATGATAAAAGCGAGGCCTCCTAGCGTGAAAGATACTGGCATGGCTTCGGCTAAGATGTCCATCACTTCACGATTCGGATACTTTAAACTAGGGCCGAAATCAAACGCAGTAAAGATTTTAGAAATATAAGAAAAATATTGCTCTAATAAAGGCTTATTTAAGCCGTATTTGGCTTCCATTCGAGCCATAACCTCAGCTGGTAAATGCCTATCACTAGAGAAAGGACTACCAGGTAAAAGCCTGAGCAAGAAAAATGATGCTGAGCTTATAAAAAATATCGAAAATAAAAAAGTGCTGAGCTTATTAGCTACCAGTCTTAGCGATTTCAACATACTTACGACCATTATAATAACCGCAAGATGGGCAAATATTATGGGCTAGATGATTAGAGCCACAGTTATTACAAGCAATAACGTTAGGTAATTTACCTTTCCAGTTAGCTCTTCTTTGTTGTTGTCTTTGATGCGAATGGTTCTTCTTAGGTACTGCCATAATAACTCCAGTTTGGTAACCGAGTCATATATTATAACAAAAAGATTTGTATTTGGCCATAAAGCTTTCTTTTGTTGTTATTATTTATAAGGTTATGCAAATTGAAATAAGTAATAGAGACGAGAACAATATAGTTACTCTTGAAATCAAGACAGAAGCTGGTGTGGCAAAGGATTCCTACAATAAAACTATAAGTATAGTTCGTAATCAAGTTAATATTCCAGGGTTCCGTAAAGGTAAAGCTCCTACGAATATGGTTGTAAACCATGTGGGTGAGGATTATATTAAAGCTAGAACGCTTACTCAAGATTTTTTATTAGATCTTTTAAATACTGCCGTTAAGAAGCAGGCTTTAGATATTATTGCTGTGCAGAGTATTGATAAAGTTGAGCTGGATACGCCAGAGTCTTCAGTTATTATGTCAGCTACGCTGGAAGTCTATCCAGAAGTGAAAATCTCTGAATATAAGGGTCTTAGCGTAGAAGTAGAACTAGCTCCTGCTGATTTTGATAAACAGTTAGAAGAGTCACTTACTCGAATCCAAAAATCCTTTATCACTTTTAAAGAAACTGCTGATGCTTTAATCGAATCTGGTGATCAGATCTCTTTAGATTTTGATGGGCAGTATAATGCTGGTACTGAGGCTGAGCCGGACTGGATCGCTAAAGAAGGCATGAAGGCAGAAGATTATAAAGTTGCAGTAGAGCCAGGTAATTTTATAGATAATTTTCTAGAGCAGACTATCGGCTTGAAAGTTGGTGATGAGAAAGAGATTTTCGTTAAATTCCCAGAGGATTACGGTGCTCAAGATTTAGCAGGTAAACCAGCTAAATTTGCGATTAAAATTAAAGGGATTTTCAAGCCAGAACTTCCTGCTTTAGATGATGAGTTAGCTAAGAAAAATAAGAGTCCTAAGGCTGAGACTTTAGAAGAACTTAAAACTAAGCTAAAAGAGAATCTAGAAACCGCTTACGCTAAAGAGAAAGAATTAGCGACTGAAGTCGCTTTATTTAAAGCACTTAGAGAGAAAGCGGAATTTGAAATTCCTGAAAAAGCTATAGAGATGAATGTACGTCAGGATCTTATGAATATGGCAAGGCAGTTCGGCATACCGCCAGAGCAGATGATGTCATTAATGGGAACATTACCGCTTGATAAAAATAGAGAAGTTACTAAAGAAAAATTAGCGAATTCTCTAATCCTTAGCACTATAGTTAGGCTAGAAAATATTAGTCCAACAGCTGAAGAGCTTGAAGCTAAGTGGAAAGAACATTCAGAATCCTCTTGTAAAGGAGATCACAAGTCTGATAAACATAAAGCTGATTTTATGTTAGACGTGGCTCTTGAGCTAGCGATAGAAAAGGCTAATGAAATGCTTTTAGAGGCTAATAAAATTACTTACGTAGAGAAGAAATTAGAGGCACCAGCCGCTGAAGCTGTAGCTTAATACAGGGATCACCGCAGCAGTGCCTTTGCACTGTTGCCGAACGTGGAAAACCCAGAAATCGGAGTTCGGCAATACTGCCTAGTATTTTCTTGCGACGTTAAATAGATTCGCCCCAAATATATTCTCTAGCAGGTCTGCGACCCATTCTGCAGATTCCCCACGCTTATCCCAGGCTTCTCTGCTTGGGCAGTGTTCGACTATGTCTATTGAGGATAGTTTATTTTCTCGCCTAAGTTTCATGTCTATGTATCTAGCTATGCTAAGGACTTCTCTGTAATTTAGCTGTCCTAGAGAGTAATTGCTTACACCGCTTAAATCAAAAGCATTTAAATCAAAGATCAGGTGAATATGTTCACAGTGGTTTAAATTTTCTAAAGATTGTTCAAGGATGCTATTGATCCCTAGATCAGATACGTCTTCCATGGAGAAATAATCATGGCTGACAGAATCCTGTGCAGAGCGGTGATTAATACCAATATGTATAATATTTTTTCGATTGATAATAGGTAATGTTAGTTGATTAGCAAGAATGATATTTTTAAAATCTTCATGAAGCTCACTCCCTAAGCTAGTGTGAGTGAGGGCCGTGAAAGCCATTCTGTTAGCGTTCCAGCTTTTAGTAACTTCAGGAGAGCTATTCCCGAAATGGTTACTAAACCAGAGGCAGCCCACTTTATTTTTTAAATTATGCTCTTGATAAAATTTCATAAGCCCTGATAGGCTAGCGATACTGAGACTTGCGTCCCCGCCGAGTACGATGGGAATATGTCCTAAGCCTCGTGAAAAAAAGACTTGTTCTCGAAGCCAGTTATTCACGCTGATAATGGCTTCTATATTCCTTATGCGCAGAGCATGTTCCTGTATTTCAAAGGGACCAAGGCTAGGAGGTTCTATAAGATTAACTTTTACATTCAGGGATTCAAGTGTCCTAGTTAATTCAGTGTCGCCGAGTATGCTGTAAGCTCCCTCTTGAGCGAGATTATCAGTTCC
Organism: Vampirovibriophyceae bacterium; assembly: GCA_049314535.1. GTDB lineage: Bacteria > Cyanobacteriota > Vampirovibrionia > LMEP-6097 > LMEP-6097 > LMEP-6097. Next base: position 4,082 of record JBMOEX010000097.1, read on the forward strand.
ACCGAATCCGTAAGGACAGATAATTAGGTCTAAAGAAGGACTTTCTTTCCAGTCTAGGCGTTTATGGCTTTTTAAAAAATCTAAATTTTGCATAACAATGGCTTTTGCCTGTTAATATTATAGCTATGGTTAGCACTGAAACTGCAACAAGCACTGGTCTTAAAACAGAAGATTTAGTTATCAATATGGGTCCTCAGCACCCTTCGACGCATGGCGTTCTGAGGCTGAAGCTCGTTTTACACGGTGAAGTAATAAAGCAGTGTGAGCCTGTAATTGGTTATTTGCACCGCGGTATGGAATGGCTCGGGCAGAATCGTAATTTTGTACAGTATCAGGCTTTAGTAGATAGAGTCGATTATTTAGCTGGAATGAGCGATAGCCACGCCTATGTAGGGGCTGTAGAGCAGATCGCAGGTATAGAAGTGCCACAGAGAGCTGAATATTTAAGAATACTTATGGCGGAGCTGAATAGAATCTGTTCTCATCAGCTTTCACTTGGGATTTTTATGTTGGATTTAGGAGCGATGATGGGCTTCCCTTTCTATGCTTTTAGAGACAGAGAGTCTATACTTTCACTCTTAGAAGAAGTTTCAGGTCAGCGAATGATGTTTAATTACATTCGTATCGGTGGAGTGCAACAGGATTTACCGAAAGGCTGGCTCGCTAAAGCCGAGGCTTTAGTTAAAGATAAGCTTTTAGGCTATGTGGATGAATATGAGGATATTATTACTAATAATCCGATATTCATTTCAAGGACTAAAGGAATTGGTATTATTGAACCTACTTCTGCAAGAGCCTTTGGTCTTACTGGACCTAATATAAGAGCTTCTGGAGTGGATTATGACATTAGAACGGCTAAGCCATATTCTAGGTATAAAGAGTTCGATTTTAAAGTTATTACTCGTGAAGAGGGTGATATTTTCGCTAGGTATAAGTGCAGAGTGGAAGAGATTCGTGAATCTTGTAAGATAGTTCTTCAAGCGATAGAGAAAATCAGATCACTGCCAAGTGGAGAGCAAGCAGCGAAAGAGACTGAGCTTGTGGCGAAAAAAATTATGCCAGGGTTTAAAGCTCCAGCTGGTGAGACTTATTTTGCAGTAGAATCGCCTAGGGGTGAATTAGGCGTGCATTTAATTACTGATGGTACTGCTGTTCCGTATCGTATTAAATGGAGATCGCCATCTTTCTTTGCGACTAATTTTTTACCAGAAATGGCTATAGGTCAGCCTATAGCTGATATCGTGGCGATATTTTCATCTCTTGATGTTATATTGCCTGATGTAGATCGCTAAAGATATACCCCTGATGTTTATAAATAACCCTTAATCTGGGTTTAAGATTAGAGTATAAATATGCTCTTTTCTGTGCAAAAAAAATTACAGTTTAATTATAGGCGTAAATTACTTCTATCTAGTTTAGTTATTTCGCAGCTTTTCTTGTTGATAGGTTTTTTTTCTTCCCAGAATCCTGTCTCTGCTTTAGATTCTCGTTACACTATTAGTTCCTTAAAAGCTAAAGAGGAAGGTTTTACTAGTTTTGATAAGACTTTTGATTTAACTTTAACCTTTAAATTAAGGTCTGTGAGTGGTTTTACCAGATCTCGTTTAGATGTTGAAATCGGAGATTTAACTTTTACTGATACGTCGAGTTCTGGAGTAGATGAAGATTTCGATATTCAAATCAGTGAAGCCGATTCTAATTTAGCTGATATAACGATTAAGTTAAAGGATATACAGATCGCTTCTAGTGCACTTGCTCAAGGTACGGTAAATTACTATTTAACCGAGGCTAGGACTAATACTTTAGTCTCTCGGGATTTTACTTTTAAGCTCTCTAGTGCTGATTCTAATGAAAAATTTAATACTAAACTCGCTGATAAAAAGCAGTTAGTGGTGATTAAAGCTGCAGATTCGAGTGAGCTAGCTAGTAAACAGGTTTCCGCCACACCTAAAGCTTTTCTGATTAATATTTATCATGATTCTGATTTAATTCCGGGGGTAGAAAAAGATCTTTTTGACCCAGCTAAAGAACCACTGATTAAGGCAAGAATTTAACTATTTTAGAGACTAGCGAGCTTACCATAAAAGATATTCAGCAGTTACAGTTTAGGATCGACATGACGAATTTTTTAAATTCTAATAGCTCAAACACCGTTATACCAGAGGCTGCGATTAAAGATGATCGCTGGGATTTAGATATAGGCGGTATTCCAGTAGAGGCTACTGATATTCAGTCTTCTATAAGTTCACTTATCTTTTTACCAGTTTTAGATTCAGATCCACTAAGTTTTAATCTAATCGCTAAAGATACTATTCCTGTTACAGCCACGGTTTCAAATGCTTTAAATCTTACAGATGACATCAGTAAAATAGATTTCACCCGGGCGGGCTTTAGCTATAAGACTCTTAAAGCTAGTGGTATTTTTCTTTTCGATGCAGAATCCTCTGTAAGTGAAGCGTCTGTAAATTCTGGAAATTTAAATTTCACTGTGAATATGACATTAGATAGAGAGCGTAATGCTTTAATCTCTAAGCGAGAGATATATCAGAAAAATGTGGTGAGGACCTTAGAACTACCATTTAATGTGATTACGAAAGACAGTAATGGCTTAGATGTCGATCTTAGCGGCACTTTAAAGAAAACAGTTAGCTTAAGCCTTCTAGATTCCCCGAGATTCATTAAAACTAAAGAAGCTAAAGCTAAGTTTAGAAATCAGGTTAAGAAGAATGAAATATTTCAGTCGCTGCTTCTAAGCTTTAAATACTCTAATACTCTGCCAAGATCAGTAGATCCTTTAGTTTTAGAGAT
>JBMOEX010000098.1:0-6838 GCA_049314535.1 Vampirovibriophyceae bacterium
AAGCCTCTTACTTTAAATAGAATTAAATTAGGGGCGGCTTAATGGGTAATCACAAGATTTATTTAATTTCGATATCATGAAAATGATCCCTGTTGAGCCTGCTGAATCTAATAAATTAAGCGATGACTTGTCTACAATTGATAGTTTAGCCCCTAATCCTACTACACTTAATGATTCAGTGAATACTCCTGATCCCGTAGTAAAGACTCAGCAAAGAACACGAAAAAGATCTAGTGCAATTAATAAGAATGTATAAGCATAACCCCACTCATTTACATGAATAAAATTTCTCCTAGTTTTACGAATACAACTGTAGAAGCTGGACCGCTAGGAGCTGACTTAGTTTTACGTGCTAACAACTTTTTAGTAAAAAAACTAGCTCCGTATAAGGGATTTAGGGCTTTACCTTTAATGTCGAACCCGGATCGCCTAGAAGCCATGCTTCTTATTCCAGAGTCGCAGATGAAGGATTTAATAATCCCTCCTAAGCTTATTAATCGAGGCATAACTGCTCTTAATGATCGCTGGCATGGAAGAAATACAGATGAGCTAATTTTTAGATCGGTACAAGTTACTCCCAATGGAGATCTTGGCGATAAGGCTGAACTAGTTACTTTTCCTAGAAAAGCTTTATTAACTGTTTTATCAGATAAAAAAAGCTTAAAGTTAATAGAGAGTAAGTTAAACGACCCAAGATACTCTGCTAAAAATGTGTTCGAGACATATACAAAGGTTCAAGTTCTTAGTGCTACATTGTCAGCAGCTTCAGGATCTTCTGCTGCTCCGATAGTTAACGATTTGACAACCGAGCGAGAAGCATTAACCAAGAAAGAACAAGAGCTCCTTCTTAAAGAAAAAGAAGTTCTTCATAAAGAAAAAGAAGTTTTTCATAAAGAAGGACAACTCGCAGAGCGAGAACGAAAATTACAAGAACAAGCTTCACAGTTAGAACAAGAGAGAAAAAAACTCACAGTGCTGATACAGGAGCAGTTAAGCATGACGACGACCCCAGTAGGAGGAAAAACTGTAAGCCCTGCTGTTGAACCAGATCTTCGACCTATTAATCCTCAGGTAGTTAGTCCTGGGCTAGTAATTAACCCTAAGATAATTAATACTGGACGCGCTAATAATAATCCTGATGATGCCGATCGCCAGAGATTCTTGGAAGATGGTGTTTCAGTGGAAGACGCGGTTAAGCATCGAGACTTGATTGAGTATTAAATAAGTAATATTAAAGCATTCTTTAATCTTTTATGGCAGAGGATTCTCCATGAAAGTACGTCTCTCATTGATTCTAAAGATATTAGCTTGATCATAAAAATCTAAAAACTCACTAGGGCTTAATTCTACAGGCATTAATGAATTATGCGGGCAGGTAATTAAAAAATTTCCATTTTCAGTAAGGCTGACTGCAACAGCGTGATGATCAATAATCTTGTGACCATTTTTTTCTTTTTTGAAAACATTTTTTTCATCCCAAGTGCAGTCTTCATAAGCTGTTTTGCCAGAGTCTTTCAAAGCTTCTTCTTCAGTTTTATGTCTTGATCCAGCGGTTATTTTATAATAAGGATCTTCTAGATAAGATCTTAATGTCTGAATGAATTCTTCCTGGTTTACTGAAGAATCTTGACTGAAGCCTGAGTTTATCGTTACCGAACCCCCTTCTTGATGTTCTATTCCAGCACGCCAAGCATTTTTTGAAACTTGAGAACCAGAAGATTCCATGCCGAGTAATCTGCCGACTTCTCTAACTGGCATTTTAGGCTCAATATGAACTCTATTTTCCCCTTTGCCGAGAACACTGTAGAGGTTGTCAGTTCTTCTTACTAGTTCTGTAACAGCATAGCTGATAAATGCTACACCTGGAGCGCCTGCTGAATGTGTTTTGATGTAACGATCAACATCATCGGTACCTTTTGGTTTATAATCTACTTCTGTCGGTATTAAAAATCCTTTTACTTCTCTTAAGCCATGCTCAGAGTCACGTCTCAAGAAAATTCTTTGAGTATTAAGTCCTGCGATCTTCGGATCATGCTTGACTTCTGCTGGGAACCTGAAACTATAAATCGTGCGTCCCTGAGAGTCTATATCTGGAGATAGTCCTTGCATAAGCCCTTTAATTAAAGTGCCATTCTCGTCACTTAAAGCAGTTATTATGCCAGCTAAATGCATGCACTCTGATAAAGATTTTTGTGACACGGAAATTTCACCGTGTGAAAAGAAAAGATCTTCTATTAGAGCTGCTTTATTAGAGACCTCTAGTAACTCATGTCTACCATTAACATTATTTTTTGCGACATAATAAAGTTTTTTATCGATCTTTAAAAAATCTTTTGGCTGAAAGGAAATTTCATTTTCATCAGAACCTTTTGCGATACCATTTACAGCAAAAGCTAAACCTGAAGCTGCTTCGTCAATCCTTAATGTGAATCTATCTTCATTGTTTTTGATAGTGCCGATATTTTTCTGCTCGCCATTAATATATTGAGAGATGATCATTTCGGGATTTGTAGTAGAACTACTTAGATGAGAAACTAGTACTGGAGGGTGTTCTATTACATTGCCTGCTGTAAGCTGTTCTAAGAAATATTTTTGAGAAGAATCACACATATTCCATTTGAAATCATCTTCTGCTACTCTTTTTAGTAAATTTGCTTGAAAGCCTGTATTTATAATGAATTTATTGTCTTTAAGCTCTGTTAAAAGATCTATAAGCATTTCTGAACTAGTGCAAGATTTTAACATCTCTGTTTCTCTTCTTAGATATTGACTAGAAGAGTGTTCTGGCTTAACTGCTCGTGAATCTATTTTTTGCATCTGTGAAACATAAGCAGCTTTAGTTGGTAGCATGGCAGCTGTAAACCTTTTATCTAGTCTTTCTTGAAATTCTGGTTTTAAATTTGGCAGCTCTAATAAAGGTAAAACGTAATTGGTGTTTGCATCATCCATGTGAAATAAAAAATCACCGAATAGTTCTAATGCATTATTTCTTGATTCTATATTTATATCAATTATTTTACTTGAGCCATTATTATGAGATTCTTGTATTGCTTGATATACTTCTTTTAAATTTTCTAAACCTTCTGAGAGACGAGTACTTAGGACATCGAAATAAGGATATTTTTTTAAGGTTTCTAATTGTTTATCTAAAAATGTAATATCTTCATTTGGATACATTCGACCTTCTCTCGTCGTAGCTTGGATTTCTGCATAGGAAACGTCATATTTTGGAGGATTTACTTTTGCACTATCCATGAATCCATTTACTAAAGAACTTAATTTGTCTATTGATAAATTGAAACCATTCTTATCTATGAGGCTTGTAAGGTTTACTAGAGTTTTGAGATCGTTATTTGTGATGGCAGTTTCAAGATCTTCAAAATAAATTTTTTCATGAAGCTTATGAAACCTAGAATGGTTTAAAAGTCCTTCATTCTTGAATCCTCCCCCAAAATCTATAATTTTGTTATTATCATCACGAATTAATTCTCCTTGAGAATAAGCTAGTGCTTCAGATAAGGAGATATGATGATTTTCATTTTTCGCTAGAGACCTTAAGAGATTAATATTCTGGGCTGTAACTTCCACGAATTCTAGCTGTGCCGTTTCTTTATTTTGATTGCAGTAGAAAAATTGGTTATCAAGCGAAAGGTAATCACCTGGAGTGAAATAGTCACAACCTTGATATCCCCGTTTCCCTAAAACTGAGATGTTGATTTCATCTTGAGATTTTCCATTTTTAATAGTGTAAGATTCTTTTTCTTCATTTTTCATTATTTTCGCGACTTCGATTTGCTTGCCATTTTTAAGCATATGCAGAGTGCTTGTTCCATCATCCTCTGCGCGTAGTTCTAGTGCAGCAGGGCAAGTATTTAGATTCTTGATCTTCAGACCTTCTATTGTGGGCAGTCTATCCATTAATAATTTATTGAATAGAGGTGGCAGAGATTCTCTGAACTGTTGTATTTGGTGGCTTTCAGTATTCCATGTGAAATTTTCATCTCTATAGATTTTTGCAAGTAAGTTTTCTCTGAAAGCAGCACTGTATTTGAAATCCTTATTTCCATTTAAAGTTAGAATAACTTTGTTTAAATCGTGAGCATTTGTACATTCATTAATGAGGCTAGCTTCTAATTTATTGACTAGCTCTTTATTGTTTAAGCCAAACTCATGTGCTTGAATAACTAAATCTAGTTTAGTCTTTATGACATCAGGTATAGAGCCTGCTCCTAGTTGTTGTTTAAAATTTTTCTGCTGATCGTCACTAATATTCCAAATAAAATCAGTTTGGTTAATTTTTTCATGTAAAGTTTTAATAAATTTAGGACTATAGCTGAAATCAGCTTCCTGATTTAAGCTGATTAGTACTAAATTTAAATGGTCTGAGTTTTTACAGTCCTGAATTAGCTTTGTTTCTAAGTTTTCTATTTTTATATTATCTTTTTCGTTATTTGAAGATAGTTTATGCAGTTTCGCTATAAAACCAGCTTTCCTGACGACATTAGATTTATCATAAAGATCTTCTATCTTTTGAGTAAATTTAGGATTTGTTTCCTCTATTAAATATAAAGCAGGTAAATATTTATGAGGCACTAATGTATCTGCTTGAATAAAAGCTTCACCTAAAACTTTAAGTGCTTCGTTGTTTTTCTGTGTATCTTGTAAACCTTCTGCTTGATTGATTTTTAGCCCTTTGCTGTCTATTTCTTCAAATGAGCTTTTCATAAGTTCAGCATGTTCTCTTTGAATTTTTAGAAGTGTCGCTGCTGGAGATGCTTTATCGAAGCATTCTATAACTTTATCTAGAAAACTAAAATTCCAGTTATTAGAAACTATTCGTCCACTGTGAGTGGATTGAATATCTTCTAGGCTGACTTTTAATTCTGGCTTAGAATGGGTAATATAAGCTTCCATTCCTTTTTTTAAATCAGGAAAATTTTCACTCATATTTAAAGATTGGATTGACTGATTTAGAGCAAAAATTTGATTTAAATTACCACCCTTTAAAACCTCTGTATAATCTTTTTCTAAAACTTGTAAGATGAAAGCCGAAATAGCCTCTGTGTCTAAATTGCACTGATTTAAACTAGTTATCAGTGCTTCTAATGAAGATTTCACTTTACTGTCTTTGTTCCAATGGTTACGCCATGCAGCAGTAGAAGCTACGTCTGCACCGCTGATCTTCTGTGGATCTAATGCTTCAAAAAATATTTTTGCATATTCGGCTCCTTTAGTTTCATGAATACTTTGATCTACGCAGTCGATGGAGATTATATCCTTGAATAAGCCTTCAGCAAAGGTGACACCGTTACAGTAGTGTTTATGATTATTAATAAGTTGATCGCTTTTAGCAAAACTTAGAATCTTTTCGGTATTTTCCTCCGTTAAATTAGCTTCAAGTAAAGACCAAGCAATATGATAAGGTGCTAGTTCATTCTTTTCTAAATGTTTGTATTCTAAATTTTCAATAAATTCATTTACTAACTTATCATTGCCTAATTGCAAAGCAGCATATAGATAGGAACTAGCGGCACGGCTGTTTAAAAAATCCTCGCTACTAATAAGAGAATTAACAGCTTCTCGGATATCTGGATTTAGGTGTTGTTCTTGGCTTTTTAACATGACTAATGAATATTCCGAAATCTGCTCTGGATCTGAAAATTTTAATTGACCATCCTCTTTTTTTAAATCAATAAATCTTAAAAGAAAATCTTCAGAATTAAGAGTTTTCATAAAATTTATTGGAAGACCTTGTATGCTGAGATTATTTTGTGTGACTTCAGCTATCATATGATCTCTGAAGCTTCTTTGTTCTTGAAGATATTCTGTACTGTGAGAATTCCATAGCAGATCTCCAGAAAGAGCCTTTCCTATAAAGGTTTTACATAATGTTTCAGAAAGCTTTTGTTGATTTTTTTTAGAAATAGCGTCGTGATTTAGAAGTAATTCTATAACATCCTTCGTTTGATCAAAGGATTTGTGAACTCCACGTCCTAAAACTTCTCGGCTTTCAGAGATAAAATAATGGTCACTAGCACTGTAAAATAACCAGTTGTTAGTGCTGTGTTTTTCTAGTAATAATTCGTTAACTACTTTCGCTCCAGATTTATCATCAAGAAAGGCTTGCATATAATCAGCTCTCCCCTGAAGCCATTGCTCGTCAATGCACATTGTTAATTTTTTATCTAAGTACTTTTCTATGTCAGAAAGTTTTAAACCAGCGTCTATTAATTTTTCTTGTAATTCAGGTTGATGACGCTGTTCCCAAATAGCTGCCATAAATAGATCAGTTTTAAGGCTAGATGAATTATCAATTCGATTGGCGATGTTACTGTAGGATCTGCCAGAATATTTACGCAAGAGGTCGTGGTATGTATCATATTTAAAATCTTCAGTTAATAATTTTGCATCTTGAATGCTGTGCTTCATTTCTGCTGTAAAGGAATCTAATTTATCTAAAATTTCGCCTAGATTTGCGCGAATGATGGTTTGACCGATTTGGGTTTCGAGTACGCTTACACCACTTATTGATGTTGGCACAGGTTTTTTAGTAGGCTTGGCATCATCGGTTTTTATAGGCTGTAAATTTTGATCTCGAGTGATTTTGAGATCAGTCGTTCTAATACTCATACATATGTTCCTTAAATACTATACATAGAAGGGCACTGTTGCTTAATCAAAATCCCACAAAGGAACGAAGAGCAAATAACAGAAAAGGCTTCAAATATTGAGTTTGCAGCTCATTAGATTTAATATTTTGTTGATAAGTCAGCTAGAAAGAGTGTTTCAGGTGCAAATATTCCAAATTAGGATACACGTATCCCTAAGAAGCTGAGAT
>JBMOEX010000099.1:0-6678 GCA_049314535.1 Vampirovibriophyceae bacterium
CTTGAAACTGCACGTTGTGCAGTGGTCTCTAGAAGTCAAAATTTTTTAATGAATCAAATTAATGCTTTGAAAACATAAAATCTTCACTATCGAATAAAAAAACTTCTAAGCAGCTAGTCTATTGTAAAATAGTAATAATATATCATCATGTCAGCTTATTTCGATGCACTAATCATCGGCTCAGGTATTGCAGGGCTTAATCTTGCAAGAAAGCTTGCACAGGCAGGGCAGACAGTTTTTGTATGCTCAAAAGAAGCAGTAACAGAGGGTTCCAGTAAATATGCTCAAGGTGGCGTAGCCGTAGTTAGTCCTTGGAATCCTGAAGATAAACTTGAAAGTCATATTCAAGACACTTTAAGTGCTGGAAAAGGTTTATGTAATTCTAAAATAGTAGAAACCGTTTTAAGTAATGCTTGGGAGCGAGTAGAAGAATTTATAGGCTTAGGGGTGAAATTCGATAAAGATTTCTACCTAGAAGGGTCTCATAGCTTTAAAAGGGTTCTACATGTAGCGGATGCCACTGGCAGAGCTTTACTAAAACCTTTACTGGATAATGTTTCCTGCAATTTAAATATAGCCATCTCTCAAGGAACTGAAGCCATATCACTTTTAAAAAATGAGGACGCAGTAGTCGGAGCTAGACTGAAAACTGTCTCTGGAGAGGTTTTTCATATAAATGCGGCTCAGACTATTTTAGCTACTGGCGGTTTTGCTTCATTGTATAAAGATCACACCACGCCTCGTATTTTAACTGGAGATGGCCTTGCACTCGCTTATTCTGCTGGAGCAGCTCTAGAGAATTTAGAATTCATACAGTTTCATCCCACCGTTTTTTTTAATGGCTCAAAGCCGTTTTTAATTTCGGAAGTCGTAAGAGGAGCTGGAGCTGTACTTAAAAATATATTTAAACAGAGCTTTATGGAAGCTTATGATATTAAAGCTGAACTTGCGACAAGGGATATAGTCAGCAGAGCAATAGCCGAAGAGATGAAAAAAACTGAAGCTGATTACGTCTATTTAGACATGACTTGCTGGTCTAAAAAAGATTTAGAAGAAAAGTTTCCGAACATTTATCATCACTGTGAATTAAGTGGTTACGATCTCAGCCAAGACCTTCTACCAGTACGCCCAGCAGCTCACTACTGTATTGGAGGCATCAAGACTGATATTCATGGCAGAACTAATGTAAAAGGCCTTTATGCTATTGGTGAATGTGCCTATACTGGCTTACATGGAGCTAATCGCCTAGCGAGTAATTCACTACTCGAATGTATAGTAATGCCTGAGTTTTTAGCTAATTCCATTTTAGGTACTGAATTTACTAAATCTAATAAGCTAGGAGAACCCTGCGAAGACGTAAATGCTGCGCTAAGCTACCGTGAAATTAATGCTGAAGAAGAAAACCTGAAAAATATTCAAAATATTATGACCCAAGGCCTTGGTATAGAAAGAAATGCAAGTGAATTAAAGAGCTGCTTAGATGATCTGAAACACTGTACTGAAGCAAGTAAAGCAAGAGTAGTCGCAGAATTAGCCTTCGAATCTGCTCTTAAGCGTGAAGAAAGCAGAGGCTGTCACTTCCGCAGTGATTTTCCTAAAGCTAACTCAAACTATATGAACAATACCCTGATTCAAAAATCATTAAAAACCCACTGATTGCCTACTAGTTCACGCTAGAATGTAACCCAGAGATTATGCCCTTAAACGCCTTTCCTAAAGTAAAAACCAGAATAGCACCTAGCCCAACAGGTAATCTTCACTTAGGTACCGTCAGAACAGCTCTCTATAACGTACTTTTCGCAAAAAAACATCAAGGTGAGTTTTTCTTCAGACTGGAAGATACTGATAGACAAAGAAGTGAAGAACAGTTTACTCAAGAAATATTAGAAGGTTTTAAATGGTTAAATGTCTCCTGGGATACGCCAGGAGGACGTGTAACCGAACAAACAAGTTCAAGGCTGAGGAGGACGAATGACCGCAGTGTACTACAGGTACATGAGGATCATGAGGACGACGAAAACGCAGAAATTGGAGTTCCGTTACACGCCCCAGAAACTCTCGTAGGCTTAGGTGAGGATGGGATAGTCAGACAATCCCTCAGAGAAGCTGTACATAGCAGTTATATAGAAAGATTAATTAATGAAGGAAAAGCTTATAGATGCTTTGCGACAGTAGAAGAATTAGACGCTATGCGTGAAGCTCAAAAAGCTCGTAAAGAGATAGAGAGATATGATAATCGCTCAAGGACTGTATCCAAAGATGATTCAGAAAAACTACTTAGCGAAGGTAAGCCGCATGTCGTTAGATTAAATCTAGGAGCAGATCATGTAATCACTTGGCTGGATTTAATCAGAGGTGAAGTATCCATTAATACTAAAGACCTTGGTGGAGACCCAGTTATTCAGAAATCTACAGGGCAGGTTCTCTATAATTTTGCAGTAGTGATAGATGATTATGAAATGCAGATTTCACACATTCTGAGAGGAGAAGATCATATAAGTAATACAGCGAAACAAATCGCTATTTATGAAGCTTTAGGTTTTCCGATTCCCGAATTTGGCCACCTACCTTTAATTTTCACGAAAGATAAACAGAAGCTCTCTAAACGTAAACATGGTGATATCGCTTCTGTTAACACTTATAAAACTCAAGGCTATTTAGCAAAGGCACTAGTTAATTACCTTTTAGGTACTAGTTATAATTCAGCTAAGTATGGTGAAATATTTACTATCCCTGAAGCTGCTGAAGATTTTCAGATAACTAGCGTTAGTAAAAGCCCAGCTATCTACGATATTCAAAAATTAAACTGGTACAACCGTGACTACATAAGCAAACTAAACTATGAAGAAATATTAACTTATGTTTCTAGATTTTCAAAATTTGATTTAGAAAATAACTCTCTATTTAATTCATCTCAAATCCAGTTAATAATTGAATCCATTCAAGAAAGCTTAGATAAATTTGAACAAATAGATGAACACATTAACTATTTTTTTGAAGACTTTAAACTTGATGATAGTGCTTTAGTTACGATCGCCAAGGAAGGTAAAGAAGTTATCCATGAATTCATATCCCTTATTGAAAGTGGCTCTCTAGATTTTGCTGATCAAAATTCAATTAAAAATGGTATTAATTCTATTGGTGAGAAATTAAACCTGAAAGGTAAAAAACTATTTTTTCCCATTCGCGTAGCCATTAGTGCTAAAACTAGTGGGCCTGAACTAGGGTTTATTGCAGTACTTCTAGGTAAAGAAAAAATCATCGAAAGATTAAATTCAGCCCTGCTAGAAACCTCTCACCAAAACTAACATGAATAATAAAAAATACAACGTAGCAATATTAGGAGCCACTGGTAATGTGGGTAGACTCCTCTTAGATATTTTAATCAAAAGAGATTTCCCTTTTAATCAGCTCAAGCTATTAGCTAGTGAAAGATCAGCTGGCACTATTATTCAAGGCCGCGATGGCGTAGATTATCCTGTCGAAGCCGTTAACTCTAATTCTTTTGCAGGGATCGACATAGTACTTGCATCTGCTGGATCTTCTATTAGTAAGCAATTTTCAGAAGATATAGTCAAAGCTGGTGCGATTTTAATAGATAATTCTAGTGCCTTTAGAATGGATGAAAATGTTCCACTCGTGGTACCAGAGGTTAATCCTGAAGCCTTAAAACTACATCAAGGAATTATCGCAAATCCTAACTGTTCTACAGCCCCACTCGTCTGTGTTTTAAAACCACTACAGGATTACTATGGCATAGAAAGAGTAGTGGTGAGCACTTACCAAAGTATCTCTGGTGCGGGAAAAGCAGCTATGGAAGAGTTAATAGAGACTACACAGAAAGCTATTAATAAAGAGTCTTTCGTAAATAATGTCATAAATCAAAAACTTGCTTTTAATTTAATCCCTCAGATAGACGTCTTTTTAGATAATGGTTACACCAAAGAAGAAATGAAAGTAATCTTAGAGAGCAGAAAAATCCTAGGGTTGCCAGAGCTTAAAATCACTTGTACTGCTGTCAGAGTACCTGTTTTAATATGTCACAGTGAAAGCATTAATATAGAACTCAAGAAAAGCTCTGACGTGAAAGAGTTTAAAGAAATTATTTCTAATAACCCTAATATTAAAGTTATTGACAGTCCTTCTGAAAAAATTTATCCTATGCCGATATCAGCTCAGGGTAAGGATTCCACCTTTGTCGGTAGAATTAGAAAAGACGAAAGCAAGGAGAACACTTTTAATATTTGGTTAGTCTCTGATAATTTACGCAAGGGTGCTGCCTTAAATACAGTACAAATCGCAGAATCCATGATAAAACAAGGTATAATATAGGAATTCAGGTTTTATAAAGTAGATTTAGGTTAATGATTAATTTCGGCTCACTAATTACAGCAATGGTAACTCCCTTTAAAGAGGATGATATTAATCGCATAGATTATATCGCTGCTGAAAATATAATCACACACTTAGTAAAAACTGGTACTGATTCGATAATTATCTCTGGCACTACTGGTGAAAGACCGACGCTCACCCACCAAGAGGAAGAAGATTTCCTCGACTTCACTTTAAAAAAAGTAAGAGAATTGAATCAAGGTACTAGAATCATATTTGGTGCTGGCTCTAATTGCACAAGAACAGCTATTCACTCTGCTAAACGAGCTGAGGAGCTTGGCGCAGATGGCATATTACTCGTAGTACCTTATTACAATAAGCCTAACCAAGAGGGGCTTATCAAACATTTCAATGAAATATCCTCTAGCACTGCTTTACCCATTATTCTTTATAATGTTCCAGCAAGATCAGTCGTTAGTCTCACCGCAGAATCAATTATCGAATTAGTTTCTAGTAATCCTAATATCGTTGCGCTGAAAGAAGCTAGCAGTAATTTTGATTTAATCAGTACTGTAAGACAGAAATTTTCTTCTAACGCTCTGAAAATTTATTCTGGTGAAGACACTTTAATTTTACCCATGATGAGCATAGGTGCAGATGGCATTATATCTGTCTGCTCGCATGTAGTGGGCAAACAGATGAAAGATATGATATTAGCTTTCCAAAGCGGGAATAATGAACTAGCTAAGCGAATTCATTTAAGAATTTTCCCTGTCATGAAAGCGATATTCTCAGATACTAATCCGATTGGCATTAAAGCTGCCTTGGCTGGCATGGAACTGTGTTCAGCAGAGTTAAGAAGCCCGATGGTTTCTTTACCAAAAGAGAAACAGCTTGAGTATAGTAAATTAATTAAAGAAGTTTTAGAAGTAGCAGAGGCAGATTTAGTCTGAGTAAAATAACCAACCAAACAAGAAGAATTCTTAAATCTAGCAGCGGTGAAATCAAGACCGTTACTAAGACGATTAAGCACGACTCTAGCCAAATAATCTACGACCCAAGCAAAAAAGTAAAAGTAATCGCCCTCGGTGGCTTATTTGAAATCGGAAAAAACACTTGGATATTTGAATGTGGTGACGACATTATGCTTGTCGATGCTGGACTCGCTTTCCCAACAGCTAGCATGATAGGAGTAGATATAGTACTACCTAAAATTAATTATTTAGTCGCGAATAAAGATCGTATCAGAGGCATGATAGTGACCCATGGTCATGAAGATCATATTGGTGGTATAGTGCCGATGCTCAGGGAAATTAATATTCCGATTATTTATGCACCTGGTTTAGCTTACGCTTTAATTCAAAGCAAGCTCAAAGAAGCGAATGTACTACATCAAAAAATGGTCTGGACTAAAGCTAGAGACAGGGTTCAGATTGGTCAACATTTTTCAGTTCAATATATAAGAAATAATCATAGTATTGCAGATAGTTACTGCCTAATCATTGATACACCAGCCGGAAGAATCGTACATAGTGGTGATTTTAAATTTGATCACAGCCCAGTAGAGAACCAGTATTTCGACATTCGCAGCTTAGCTGCCGCTGGAGAATCGGGCGTAGACCTGCTTATAAGCGATAGCACTAATGCAGAAAGAGCTGGTTATACACCATCAGAGAAAGCTGTTATACCTAAACTTAAAGAAATGATTTTTAATTCTAAAAAGAAATTATTTATCACGACCTTTGCAAGCCAAGTAAGTCGTGTAAAAATCGTTTTGCAGCTTGCCTTACAGGCTAATAAAAAAGTAACCATATTTGGTAGATCCATGGTTAACCTAGCTAATATCTCTAAGGATCTGGGTTTCATCTCAATACCTGATAATTTCATAATCAAACAGGAAGAAGTTAATAAAATCCCCCCAGAGGATCTCGTTATTTTAACGACAGGCAGTCAGGGAGAACAGTTCGCAGCGCTTTCTCGTATCGCCCGTAATGAGCATAAATACGTAAAAATACAGGCTGGAGATCAAGTCTTAATAAGTGCTTCACCGATACCAGGAAATGAAAAATCAGTTAATCATCTCATAGATAGTTTATTTGCTCGCGGAGCTGATGTTATCTATGGATTAGGTCAAACTATTCACGTCTCTGGCCACGCTAGCCAAGAAGAACAGAAAATGCTTTTAAATCTTTGCAGGCCAGTTAACTTTATGCCTTGTCACGGTGAATATCGAATGCTGCTTAAGCATGGTGAAACAGGTATGAAATGTGGAGTTAATCCTGATAATATTTTCGTACTTGACAATGGCGATATTCTTGAAATGCAGGATGGTAAATGTTCTATTAA
>JBMOEX010000100.1:0-6579 GCA_049314535.1 Vampirovibriophyceae bacterium
CAGAAGATGTAGCTCTGTACAACCGCCTTTCAGAGAGCGATACAGAGCGTACAGTTTCAAGGCTGAGGAGGACGAGTGACCGCAGTGTACTATGAAGTACATGAGGATCACGAGGACGACGAAAACGCAGAAGATGTAGCTCTGTGTCGCTCTCTAGAGGTTTATGAAGTTTTTTAGGAAAGTAAGCCCCGCTTCAGAGCTTTTTTCTGGGTGAAACTGGCAGGCAAATAGATTTTCACCGTTCCAAATATGGCTAATAAAATCTTCGATGTAGTTAGTGAGTGCGTATTCAAGCTTAGGAAATCTTTTTTCTACGCTTTGGTTATTTTTTAAATCTTTAGCGTGGGCACGATAGCTGTGCACGAAGTAAAAATCGCTACTATTCTCTATGCCTTTAAAAAGGGGGTTTTTACTGTTATCTGGTAAGGTTACTTGATTCCAGCCCATGTGTGGAATTTTAATTTTTTCTTCAGTCTCGGCTTGGCGAATTTTTAAAAAATCAAATTTACGCACGTGTGTCTCGAAGACGTTTAAACCATCAACTATCTCAATGCCATGCTCTATAGGGCTCTCTGAACTAGAAGCACAAAGAACTTGCATGCCAACGCAGATACCCATGAAAGGCACTCCTGAAGTAGCTTTTTGTATAATGCTCTCGGCTAAATTAAATTTATGAATTTGATTCATGGCATTCGCGAAACTACCGACGCCTGGAAAAATAACTTTATCGGCTTTATTAATTTCATCTGGATCAGAAGTTCTATAGGTACTAGCACCTAAGTGCGAGAAGGAATTTTCTAAGCTGAAAAGGTTTCCCCCACCTTGATAGTCAATTATGCAAATTTTAGTATTAGAAGGCATCGGATCTTACTGCTATAAATTTATCACTTTGAAGCCAAGCAATTTGGTTTTCGTATTTAATTTTCGCCCAAGATCCATTATTCTCTAATATTTCTATCGGCTGAGCTTTGAACAATTCAAACATCTGTGGATAGCTGGTATCGTTCCCCGCGTAGGTCTCAGTACTGGAGACATTTATAAAAGCAAATTTTTTATAGTTAGTGAGCCAAGTTACATAAGCTGCATTACTGAGGCTTAAGATTAATAACCCTAGGCATGAATATTTTAGGATAGTGAATTTAGATTTCCTGAATATAAGAAATAGTAAATTAAAGGCGATTAAAAGTATCAGTGATTCACTAATTGTAAAAAACATCGCGGGGTATATGTCTTTAAGTTTATTTGCTTTGATTTCTTGGATTGCATAATTAATATTGTTATTTAATTCTTTGTCTCTTGGGATAATAGTTTTAGCTTTAAAGTAGTGAGCTAAAGCTTTAGCATACTGCTTTTGGTGAAACTGGGTGTTCGCTAAGTTTATCAGAAGATAGGGATTATCAGATTCTTCTTGAAGTAGATTTTTGTAAATATCTGAAGCTAGAATATAGTCCTGATTTAGGTAATATTCCTCTGCTTGCTTTAGCTTTTCATTATTCATAAAGTCTCTTTAAGCCTTTTAAAATTTTCAGAGCTCTCTCTTTTAAATCACTACTGATAAGCTCAGTGTCTAAATTTTCTTTTATACCGTAATTAATCCTATCAGTGTTCTCAATAAATCTATTAAACTCCTCAAATAGCTCGGGGTCAAGAGCTGAGACTTTACTCTCAATATTTTGTTCAAGATCTATTTGAGAGTAGAGGCTTTTAATTTTATTGGAAATATCACTTACATTCGTATTTTTTAAAATAAATTTTTCATATTCTTTGAAAGGAAATTTTTCATAGCGCTTGCGCTCAGCTAATTTTCGTATTATGCGGAGGATGCTTGGACTGTAACCTATGAAATTTAGAATAATTAGTAAGGCTAAAAGATAAAGATTGAAATAAGAATCTTTTATCAAGCGAGTTTGGAAATTTGGGTTTGATGACATTTGAGAATAATTTTGAATACTAGTGCTTCTAATGTGACTAAGTTTTTTCGGCTGCTTATTGGTGTTGAGATTCTTTGCTGATTCATTACCCTGTTTATCTTTAGTTAGATTGTTTTCTTCAGCTTGATTATCTTCCTCTTCACTATTTATGCTTGAATTAGATTTTTTTTCTTGAATCTCGATGTCAAACTCTTTGCTGGAAATAGTCTCGTATCTGCTGCTTTCTGGATTGAAGATGATGAAAGGGTTGCTGCTAAGCTTTAAAGAACTATTTTTACTGTTTGGGATTAAAGCACTGGTGATACTTATCCTAAACTGCTCTTTACCAGAGAGAGGGAATGACTGTTTTTTTGATTTATCTTGGTAAATATTATAATCACTTGATTTTAAGAAAAGTTCTTTTAAGTTTAGGTTATTAGGATTACCATCTCCAGAGATTTCTGTGAAGATACTTAATGGCTCACCATTTATAGCTGAATCCTGTGCTAAGCGATGATTAAGTTTTAAATTGCCGATATAGCCTTTAAAGCCTGAAGGTATTGGGGTGGGTAGCGCTTTTACATTTATAGTTAAAGCATTCGTTTTTAAACTCTTCTCTGTTTCAGTGCTGAAGCTGTTATTGAAATTAGCAAATGGGTCAAAGGGATCAAAGTTAGCATCATTCTCTTTTAAAACGCTAACTAAGATTGCTCTTGCGGGGATACTGACTTGCCCAGCTTTGACTGGATATAGTGTGTAGGGTAACTCGTAAATGAAGTAATCTTCACCATTGAAATTTTCTGTATATTCTTTACTTTTTTCTGCTCTTTTGTGGATAAAATTGCTTAAATCAAAGTCTGGGAGCTGTATTTGTTTTAAGGTACCTTTGTGGTAGATTTTCAATTTAAAGGTAATTTGTTCATTGAGAAAGGGATTGTCTTTATTTACTGAAATAATTGCAAAAGGAGTCTCTTGCCTTGCTTCTTTAAGTTGGCTTGATACCCCTTGATCTCTGAGAAGATTAGAGTTGTTGTTTGTGCTATTGCTTTGTTGATAGGCTTCTAAGACTTTGATCTGTAATAAAGCTTTAGGGTCATTGCTCATACTAGACTGTATCGGGAGAGTGAATATCCCAGATCTCCTGAATCGCAGTGTATAAGCTAATTGCTTAGTCTGTATGAACTTATTATTTATTATAGTAATGCTTGAGCTGCTTTGTCTTGCTACCACATCGTAGCTGTTAGTATGCAGGGGGAACTTAAGAGCTTCTTCCCCAGAGCTATCTAAGTCGATTATTAGATCAGTACTTTCATCTAAGTAAATGGGATTCCGTGTTAAACTGCCAGTAATAGCAGCTTTAAGCGGCAAAGGAAATACGCTTGTTGCGATTAAGCTTATTAAAATATATTTTAGAATTCTGCAACGCAGAAAATGGAGCTGTGCAGTGGTCTCTTTCTGTATGATGGGTTCAGGCATTTTAATTACTACCTAAAAGGGAGATAGATTTAGTACTAGAGTATCCTTCTTCAAAATTAATTAATATAATTTTACAGTTAATTTCATTCGCTACTTTAAATTCAGGGCATTTTTCATAATCATTCAAATCATAATCACCGCCCTTCGTGTAAATAATCGGTCTTAATGCTAAAAGCAGTTTAGAAGCAGTGCTTTCACTGAAAATAATTACATGATCCACTGGTTTTAAGCCGAGAAGTAGTTCTGCTCGTTCAAGCTCAGAGTTTATTGGGCGCTTATCGCCTTTAAGTTTTTTAACACTGCTATCTGAATTTAACCCCACTACTAGTAATGCCTGTGGGTCTAAAGCCTTGGAAGCTTGTAGATAGCGCAGGTGGCCTACGTGTAAAATATCAAAACAGCCATTGGTAAGAATTAGAGGCTGTGAGTTCTCCTTTGAAAACTTTTCTAAGTCTTGATCTGTATTGATAATCATATTAAATATTTTACTTCTTTAGACCTGAAACTGCAGCTTGTGCTACTTTTTAAAACACTTATCAATGACGCAGTCATTGGCTAATGGACATTCACTAGGGTTTAGCATTTTGTCCCATTCTTTACGAAAACATTCTCTAGATTGAATATAATCTAGGGAAAAATCAAACATTGCTTCCATACTCATATCATGCTTTTCCGCCAGAGTTTTAAGAGAATAAAATTCTTCAGTGTAACCTAAAGCTAGGTTCATATTGAACATTCTTCTGCAGATTGGCATGCCAGTCACAGAACAGCTTGTAACTTTAGTGTGCTCGCTTGTCACATGATTATTGTAGCAATGAAAATAAATTGCTATAATCTTTACATAGTGTTTTTGAGAATAATTCTCAACATTGTTAATTTGTTAAATAACCTCGTAATTTATGAATCTCAATCAAGTTAAACCAGGTCAAAGTATTAAGATCGATTTTATTCCAGAAGATCTAGAGCTGAGACTGTTTTCATTGGGTATAAAAGCTGGTGATAGTGCGGAGTGTATCTCTCGTAGTTATTATGGACCAGTGGTCTTGAGGAAAGATCGTGCTTTTAATCAGGTCGCTATCACTCACAGATTCGCTGAAGCTATTTCAGTTACAGTTAAATAGAGTAGATGAGTTTTATTAAGGGCGAAAAAAAAACTATTAAAGTCGCTCTGGTTGGCAATCCCAATGTCGGCAAGTCAGTAGTTTTTAACTATTTAACCAGTTCTTATGTAGATGTTAGTAATTATGCTGGTACTACCATTGAAGTTAGCGTCGGCAACTTAAAGCTTTCTGAGACTGAGAAACCTTGCTCTGATTATGCTTTTCAGGTCATTGATACCCCAGGGATTTATAGTGTCTCGAATCTTCAAGAAGAAGAAACAGTTACTCGAGACTATATTCTTGAAGCTGATTTAATTATTAATGTCGTTTCAGCTTTATCTCTTGGGCGTGATTTATTTTTAACTAAGCAGCTTGCGGATATGGGAAAGCCGATGTTGGTTTTAATTAATCAGTATGATGAAGCTAAAAAGCATAAGATAAATGTTAAAGTGAAGGTTATTTCTCAGGCTTTGGGTTTAGACGTAGAACTAAGCTCTGCGACTCTTGGAGAGGGTTTGGAGGAGCTGCGTACTTATATTTTAAATTTTATTGATAATGCTAAGTTTAAGCCAGGTCGTATATCTAAGGAAGTAGATAATTACTGCGTGCCTTATTTAGAGATGGTTTTTGATAGGGCCTCTGCTTTGCTCATTGCAGAAGCTGATGCTGAAGTTGCTAAAGCTAATGATATAGTCTTACCTTCAAATGCGACATCGCGCCGCAAAGAAATTTATAATATCCGTAATCGTGAAGTTGATGAACTGGTGAGAGAAGCTGTTTCTGAGATTCAGTTTGCGTGGATGGATAAACTTGGTGATTTGTTTCTTAATCCAGTAATAGGTTCCTTTACCGCAGTAGTAGTGGTTTATACTTTTCTGTTTTTATTTTTAGGTGTTTTTGTCGCTGGTACTACTGTTGATTTCCTTGAAAATAGTATCTTTAAGGCTTACTATGAGCCTTTTATGAGAAATTTGGTTGGCTCTATAATTCCTTACGATAGTTCTTCAATGGCAAGTACTTTGTTTACTGATCCAGCTAGAGCCTTAGGTACTATACTTGTGGGTGATTATGGTGTGTTAACGCTTACTATTACTTATCTTTATGCTCTTTTGTTACCCTTGGTATTTGGTTTTTATCTAGGTCTTGCTTTCTTAGAGGATTCTGGATATTTACCACGCTTAGCTGTTTTAGTAGACGGGGTTCTCTCTAGTTTAGGAATGAATGGTAGAGCTATAATTCCTCTAATTCTTGGTGGAGGCTGTGTTACCATGGCGACCGTCACGACTAGGCTCTTGTCGACCAAGAAGGAGAAGCTTATCACCATTGCCTTGCTTGGTTTAACTATTCCTTGTTCTGCTCAATTAGGTGTTATACAAGGGCTTCTGACTAATGTCGGTGGCTTTTTGCCATGGTTAATTTGGGGCGGGACTTTATTTCTTGTTTTTGTTCTCACCGGCTTGGTTTTAAATAAATTAGTACCCGGTGAATGCGGGCATT
Organism: Vampirovibriophyceae bacterium; assembly: GCA_049314535.1. Taxonomy (GTDB): domain Bacteria; phylum Cyanobacteriota; class Vampirovibrionia; order LMEP-6097; family LMEP-6097; genus LMEP-6097. The sequence goes on from JBMOEX010000100.1 coordinate 5,984, forward strand.
TCGTCTCAGATATTCCACCTATTAGATTACCTATTTTTAAAAACCTTATGCAGAAAACGATACAGCGCACTAAGGTTTTTATGAATGAAGCTATTCCAGCGTTTTTTATTGCAGCTTTAGTCGTCAGTGTTTTACAAGTGACTGGGATTTTAAAAAATATTATTAACTGGGCTGAACCGATTATGGCTGATGTCCTGTTATTACCTAAAGAAGTTACCTTGAGTTTTATTCTAGGCATGATTAGGAGAGACTTTGGTGCTTTTGGTTTAATGGAAATACCACTTAGTGCCGCTCAGCTAGTCACTGTTTGTGTTGTACTAACTCTCTTCGTGCCTTGCATTGCAACGGTGGCAGTAATGATTAAAGAAAAGAATCTAAAAATAGCTATGGGTATTTGGGTTAGCTCATGGATACTAGCTTTAGGGATCGGAGCTATCTTAGCTCGTGTGTTGCCGTTCGTACTGTGAGGGCTGCTGCACAGCGAGAGTAACGCAGAAATTATAGTTGTGCAGTGGTATTACTAGGGACTGCTCACAAACGTACAAGTTCAAGGCTGAGGAGGACGAATGACCGCAGTGCACTAGGTGTGCATGAGG
>JBMOEX010000101.1:0-6566 GCA_049314535.1 Vampirovibriophyceae bacterium
AAAGTTAATATTTATATGTCATCAAGATATTACACCCTAAAACAATATCTCCAAAATCGCTTTGGAGAGAAGCTGCATCGTGTCACTCTTGAAGGTGGTTTTACCTGTCCTAATCGTGATGGTACTAAGGCTGTTGGTGGCTGTACTTTCTGTACTGACGATGGTTCGTCCTCTGGAGCGAGGAATCCAGCCCATACTATATCTGCTCAGCTCGCTGATGGTATCGAGAAGCAGGGAAAACGCTTTGGGATAAATCAGTTTATAGCTTATTTACAATCCTTCACTAATACTTACGCTGATGTAGATTATTTAAGGACTATTTATAATCAAGCTGTAAGTGATGAGCGAGTAAAAGTACTCGCTATAGGCTCTCGTCCAGACTGTGTTCCAGATGATGTAATAGATCTCTTTGAAGAGTATACTGCAAGAGGGCTTGAACTGTGGGTGGATATCGGAGTGCAGAGTTCGCATAACAAGACTTTAGATCTTATTAATAGAGCTCATACTTATGAAGATTTTACTGATGCAGTGAAAAGAATTAAAGCTAGAAAAAATCCTCTACTGAGAGTCTGTACTCATGTGATTTTAGGACTCCCAGAAGAGACTCCTGAGATGATGTTGAAGACAGCAGAGAGGCTTGCTGAGCAGGATATAGATGATTTGAAAATTCACCAGCTCTGTATTTTCAAGGGAACAGCTATGGAAATAGATTACTTAAATGGTGATCTCTCGGTTATAGAAAGAGATGATTATATAAGGATCTTGGCTGATTTTATCGCAAGGATACCAGAGAAGGTGGTTATTCAGCGAGTTATGGGTGAAGGTAAGGTCGGGGAGCTGATCGCTCCAGAATGGGCTGACCATGGGATGAAGCAGAAGTTTTTACATGAATTTCATAAGTATCTTGATGAAAATGATATTCGGCAGGGTAGTTTAATGGCGGCACCGTTACCCTAATATCTCTGCGGTATATCTAGAAACATTAACAGTAAATCATCATATTGATAATAACGATTTTTTAAAAAGAACCCTTCTTCTAGAACTAAATCTCTGAGCTGATTTGGAGCTATTGCTCTTGATGGTCTGCTGAAAGTAGGTGGGAACTTATTAAGTAGTAAATTTAATTTATTTTGAAATGAACATAAATTAGTACCGATAAGTATAAGTAAACCTGGTCTAATAATCATCGGAGCTAATTCATTAAGAATCCCATTTAGATTATCACTGCAAGGCATATCTAGATCTAAAATTATGTAGGAGAAAGCCTTGTGAGTTCTAGATATATTCTGAGATCTTAATTCATCTGGATTTAAACTAGATACTTTATTGAACATGTTGTTGACAGCAAGCATTTCAGAGATCTGGTTCTGTTTATCGCTGATGTGTAAGATGCTCTGACCTGTTCTAACTTCACGTTTGATTTTTTTTAACATTAAGCGGTGAAAGTTTTCTTGCATAGAATTTACTGGATTTACTTCTGTGGAATCTTGGAGATTAGAACTATTCATGATTATGAAACCCTGTTTATGATTGCCTGAGCATGAGCTTCTAGATTTTCTGCTCTAGCAAGTCTTGCTGTATGTTTAGCTAATTCTTTAAAACCATCACAGTCCTTGGATACCCCTCTAAAATCGATTAGAGAACTTTTTTTCATAAAATCAGCAGAATGAAGACCAGATGCATATCTTGCGCCTCTGCCAGTAGGCAGGCAGTGGCTAGGACCAGCTAAATAATCACCAAGGCTCTCACAGGCATTGGCTCCGATGAAAATGGCTCCCGCGTGTTTGACGCTAGTGATTAGAATACTAGCTAAAGAGTCTACCACTTGTAATTCTAAATGCTCGGGAGCATAGAAATTAATGAGCTCTGCTATCTCGTCTGGATTGTCGCTGAATATACAAGCACTGAAGTTTTGGTAGGAAGACCTAATCACAGCTATTTGCTCATCTGTTTTATGAGCCTTTAAAGAATCTATCTGTGCTTCTATTTCTTGAATTGAATCTGCTAATAGTTTTTGATCAGTGCAGATTAATAGCGCAGACTCTAAGCCTGAACCATGCTCTAATTGGCTTAAAAAGTCAGCTGCTATTTCTTTTGGGTTTGCACTGTTATCTGCGACTATCGCAAGCTCACTAGGTCCGAAAATACCATCTATGCCTATAACTCCGAATACATTTTTTTTGGCTAAGCTAACGAAAATATTACCTGGACCGACTACCTTATCCACGGGTTTTATAGTTTCTGTACCATAGGCTGCGGCAGCTATTGCTTGAGCACCGCCTATAGGATAAATTTCGTCTATAGCAAGAAGATCAGCTAAGCCTTGGATACTGGGGTGTATGGGTGGCGGGCTGAATAGTACTATGCGTTTAACACCAGCTACTTTTGCTGGTATAACTGTCATAAGAACTGTGGAGAATAAGGGAGCTTTTCCGCCTGGAATGTATACTGCTACAGAGTCTAGGCTAGTGTATCTTACTCCAAGTCTTTCTCCTAGATTACCTGTAAATCCCCAACCTTGAGCGAAATTAGAACTTCTATATTCTTCAATATGAAATTTTTCTATTCTTTCTTTAGCTACTTCTAAAGACTGTTTTAATTCTGCGTCAAGTAATTTATAAGCTCCTTTTACAGAGATGCCTTTAAGTTCTTCATCTTTAAGGATATATTTGTCGAATTTTTCTGAAAATTCTTTTATAGCCGCATTGCCTGTATTCTTAACCTTGTTAACTATCTCACTAACACTTTTCTCTATGTGGCTAAGATTTTCAGGATCAAGCCTGGAATTAATTTTTTTTATGACATCCAGATTGGATAGTTCTTTTGAACTTAACATGATTTTGATTATAGCTTTTTGTTTTTTGTAATTATTTTAGAATCGCAGCCATTTCACTGTTTTGGTGCATTTCCATAATGATGTCACAACCGCCGATAAATTCTTTATTCACATAAAGCTGCGGGAAAGTCGCCCACTCAGAGTAAATTTTCATTCCAGCTCTTAGATCTGGGTTAGAGAGTATGTCATAAGTAGCATATTCGCTATCATGAAAATTTAATACTTTGACTACTGCATCTGAGAATCCACACTGTGGCTGAAATCTATCCCCTTTCATGAATAGGACTATTTTATCTTTAGCGAGAATAGTGTCGATTTTTTCTCTTAATTCTGCTGGAAGTTCGCCTTGTGTTGTGTTGCCGATTTGCATATTTTGCTCCTTTGTTTTTATTATTAAAATGGTTTCTTTAGTTTTCAGTGCCGCTAGATTTAATCATGAGTGCGTGTATCGCTTCACTAGCTAATGGCTCTTTTAAAATTTCATAGATTTTTCTATGCTGTTTAATTTTAGGAATATTATTAAACTCTGGTGTTTTAATTTCTATCTCCCAGTGATTATGACTACCCGCGCTTAAGTCATTCACTATGAGGGTTTCAACCTTAAGTTCTTGTTTTATCATCGTTTCTATTTCTTGTTCGCTTATCATAGTGGGTTTTCCTTTTTAAAATATCGCTAAGACTTTTTCTAGGGCTGTGAAGAAAGAGTCTATATCTTCTTTAGTATTATAAAACGCAAAAGAAGCTCTTGCTGTAGAGCTTACTCCAAATCTTTGCATAACTGGCTGCGCGCAGTGATGTCCGACTCTTATCGCTACACCATATTCGTTAATTAAAGTACCAATATCAAAGGCTTCTGCAAGATCTGAGGTGAAAGAAATTAAAGATGCTTTATTTTTTGCATTACCGATAATATTTATGTTTTTAAATTCCTTAATGCGAGCAGTAGCATAGTTTAGTAATTCATTTTCATAGTCAGCGATTAGGTCTAAGCCGATATTTTCTAAATAGTTTATAGAACTTGCGAGTCCTATGACTTCTGCGATAGCTGGTGTGCCAGCCTCAAAACGGTGTGGTGGAGTGGTAAAAGTGGTTTTCTCAAAAGTGACTTTCTCTATCATTTCACCACCACCTTGATAAGGAGGCATAATTTTGAGTAGATCATATTTGCCATACAGTACCCCTACGCCAGTGGGTCCAAAGATTTTATGACCAGAGAATACGAAAAAATCTGCATCTAAATCTTGCATATCTACTTTAAAATGACCAGCAGATTGGGCTCCGTCTATTAATACCTTAACTCCTTCTGCGTGAGCAGATTTAATCATTTCTTTTATCGGGTTTATAGTTCCAATCGAATTAGAGATATGGGTTAAAGCCAGTATCTTAAGTCTTGGAGTTTTAATTAATTTGCTAAAGGCTTCTTGATCTAATTCACCATTTTCAAGTACTGGAATAACTAAAATTTTAGCTCCGATTTTTTCTGCTTGAAGCTGCCAAGGGACTATATTTGCGTGATGCTCCAGCCCTGAAATCAAGATGCTGTCTCCCGTTTCGATGAAGGCAGATGAAAAGCTGTAAGCGACTAGGTTTATACTTTCGGTACTACCTCGCGTGAACACTATTTCAGAGGAGGAGTTCGCATTAATGAATTTAGCTACTCTTTCTCTAGCTTCATCAAAAGCTTTAGTTGAATTAATAGAAAGACTATAAAGCCCTCTTCTCACAGTAGCATTTTCATTTAGCATGAAGTCTCTCATGCGATTTATAGTACAGAGAGGTTTATGGGTAGTAGCGGCATTATCTAAGTAGATTAATTTTTTACCATTAATACTGGAATCTAATATGGGAAAATCTTGTCTAATTTTAATTAAATCTAGTTCCGCTGGGATTTTAAGTTTAGTACTGCTGTTCATCATGGTTTCCCTTATTTCAATTTGTGTACCGTATTTGCAGTGTGTATTTTAGTATCTAAGTTTTCTAAAGTTAGGTTGCGAATGTGTTGCTTTGCGCTATCTATCGTTACTTTCTGTATAATTTCCTCACAGAAGCTCAGAGTGAGCATCGCAAGAGCATCATCTTTTTTTATACCGCGACTAAGAAGATAGAAAATTTCATCTTCGTCGAGTTCCCCTACTGTAGAACCGTGTGAGCATTTTACATCGTCGGCTAATATGCTTAACTGTGGTCTCGAATCTATATGAGCATTATTAGAAAGCAGAAGATTTTTATTTAGCTGCGTAGCATTGGTGCCATTAGCCCCTTCACTAACATTTATTTCACCATTAAATTCTGCTCTTGCAGAATCTGAAATTATACCTTTGTATAGTTGATTGCTAGTGCAATTAGGAGCTAGATGGTTTACTTTGATTATATTGTGTGCTTTACGGTCTTTATTTAATATGTAAAATCCAGCCAAGTCTGCATTGGCACCAGGTTCCAGTAAGTCTACTTTGATATTATCGCGTGAATGATTAGCTTTCAGGTCTAGGGAATTATATTCAAAGCTACTATTTTTCATTAATCTTGCGTAAAGATCATAGAGTAAAATCCCTTGCTGTGTATCATCTTGAATTTTGTCTAGTTTAAAATAGGCACCCTCTGAGAGAATTAGCTCTACTACGGCATTGTTTACGAAATGGCTATCGGCTAGACCGATGTAGCTGACTATGATTTTGAGTTTGGCATTTTTACCAAGATGAATTAGTGAACGGGTTTGATTAAAGCAGCTCTCATTGGAAAAATGTAGGATTTGTATGGTTTCCTCGATTTCAGTATCATCGGGTACGCTAAGTAAGAAGCCATTGCTCATTAATGCTGTGTTACATGCTTTAAAGAAACTCTCTTCTTGATTGATTTTGTAGGCGAAGTGTTGATTAATAATCTCTTCTTCTTTAGGGTGAGTTTTTAATTGATCAGGGTCGTTGAAATCTATAATAGAGATATTTTTGCTAGTAAGACTAGTGCTAGACAGCTCCTTAGAGAAATGACCATTTACTGTAACCAGCAGATTTTCAGAGCATTCTGGAAACCTGTGTTTGCGGATAATTTCCTTATCAAGCTGATTAATTTCACAGATATCTAACGTGAAGAAATTTTCTAATATTGGCTGAGAATCATAATATTTCCAGTCCTCTGAGCTTTTCTGCGGGAAACCAAGTTCAGTTACTCTTTTAATTGCAGTCTCTTGGCGGCTTCTGATATTAGGAATCTTAGAGAGCATGCTAGAACTTGCTCTAAATATCTGCTCAATAAACTCTATTTCATTTTTATTTCTTTCAGCTAAGTTTGGCATTTAAAATGTCATATCCCTTTTTCTCTAACTCTAAAGCAAGATCGGCTTTCCCTGATAGAACTATTCTACCTTCGCTAAGTACATGCACCTGGTCTGGTACGACATAGTCTAGAAGCCTTTGATAGTGAGTTATCATTAATACGGCATTGCTAGCGTTTTTGTAGGCGTTGATGCCGTTTGCTACTGCTTTGAGAGCATCTATATCTAAGCCAGAGTCTATTTCATCTAAAACTACTAGTTTTGGTTCTAAAATTAACATCTGGAGAATTTCATTTTTTTTCTTTTCTCCGCCAGAGAAACCTTCATTTAGATTGCGGTTTAGGAAATCATTCTTCATGCTAAGTATTTCTAGTTTGCTTTCGACGAGATCATCAAAGTCGAGTGGATCAGCCTCTTCTAGTCCATGATATTTTTGTTTAGAGTTATACGCCATTCTTA
>JBMOEX010000102.1:0-6562 GCA_049314535.1 Vampirovibriophyceae bacterium
AAAATGGCGGAGACGAAGGGACTTGAACCCTCGACCCCCTGCGTGACAGACAGGTGCTCTAACCAACTGAGCTACGCCTCCGCGAGTCGACTTTTTAAAGAGAGATCACCTCTTACGCATCCAATGCGTTTAAAAATCCTAGCATAAAAAATCTAAATTCGTGCCAAGATTAGACTAGCTTGCGAATCAATTTCACAAATAATTTAAGATTCCTTTCTTTGCTTCTATTATTACAGGGCTTATCTTTTAATGATCTAAATGCTCAGCCCATTGGAGTCTTACATTCTGCCTCAAAACTGACTGAGAGCGGAGCTTATCTGCAAGGATCTTCTGTATTAAAAGGCTATATCTCAGTTGAAGAAGAATTTAAGCTTGAAGATGAACCCCTGCATCTAATTAGTGTCGAGAGCTTTGATCCGCGTTTAATTTTAAATGGTGATAGCCTGATTTTCAAAATTACGCCTGAAGTGGGAGAGATTTTTAAAATACCAGCGAGCAGCTACCTAAAAGCTTCAGTAGAAGGTGACTCCCTGGATAATAAAAATTTTCTTTTTAGAATTACAGAACTCATTTCTGAAAATGGTTCTAGCACGGCAGCTTCAGGGCTTTTTAAAATAGACACTGAAGAGCAAGATAAAAGCTTGGAAGATAAAATCAGTGAAGATACTTTTCTCAGAGCTGGCTCAAATGTGGTTCTCGGCAGCTTAAGCGGCACTTTAAAAACTTTAAAATATGGTGGCTTACCACTAATTATGCTCACTAATGGTTTCTCAGTGGTAGCTGGAGCTGGGCTAGGAGCTGTTTCAGGGATAGTCAATTCTTTTGTAGCTCCTCCGCAGCCATTTTATTCAGAACCAAGTGATTCACAACTTAAGGTGAAATTTATTGAACCGATCAAAACTGATCTCTATTCTTTTGGAGAGTCGACTGCTCTGCAAGCAGAGCCTGTGCTTGCTCACGATATTAATCTTGAAGTTAAGGTTACTCAGTCAAAGAAGTTTTATTCTTATAATTTTGGGGATTCGATATTTTTAGAATTAGAAATAGAAAATGCTTCCGAGAGAGACTTCGACTTGCAGGATTTCATTTTAGTGAATAGAACGAGCTCTCAAGAATTTTTACCAAATCCATTTTTATTTAATTTCAATTCTGAAGAACTATCTAAGATTAACACTGATACAACTCGTACCCTAAAACTCTGTTATTCACTCGGCAAATTCTCTAATTTAGATAATTATAATTTAAGAATTTTAGATCCTGTAACCGCAAAGCATTTATATTATGTGCCGATACAGATTTAAAAAGACTAAAGCATATCAAAATTTTTTTAATAATTTAGTTTTAAGGTTTTAGAAACCTCCTTATAAAGTGTTAGAATAACTCTAGTTTATGTACACACCTACTGATTTCAAAAATGGCTTAACCCTAGAATGGAAGGGGAATTTATACCAAGTCGTGGAGTTCCTTCACGTTAAACCAGGCAAGGGAGCAGCTTTCGTTAGAACTAAATTTAGAAATTTAACGACTAAGAAAATTTTAGAAGAATCTTTCAGAATGAATGAGCAGTTTAAACCAGCTCACGTAGAAAGAAAAGAAATGCAGTACCTTTATCAGAGTGGTGATAACTATGCTTTTATGGATATGAAGTCCTATGAACAAGTTGAGTTATCTAAAAATGATTTAGGTGATAACGTTACAGATTTCTTAAAAGAAGAAATGGTCTGCTCGATTATGTCTTGTGATGGAAAAGTCTTAAGTGCAGAGTTACCTAATTCTATTGAGCTAGTCGTCCAAGATACAGCACCTAATGAAAAAGGAAATACTTCCTCTGGTGGCTCTAAACCAGCAGTTCTTGAAACTGGGGCTACTATTGATATACCTTTCTTTGTTAATATCGGGGATAAAATTCGCTTAAATCCTCAGACTAGAGAATATCAAGATAGGGTCAAAGCATAATGAAAACTATTGAGAAGGCAGAAAAAAATATGAGTAATATAGAAGTTCCTTTAACAGCTATAAATCAGCTAGCTGAGATTCTTAAAAATCAAGAATTAAGTGAGATAGAGCTTGAGTTTGAAGGACAGTACCGCATTAAGGTGAAAAAAGAAATTACTGGAACTGTGTTTAGCAGTGTATCTGCACCAGCAGTGCACTCCACCGCAAGTACTGTTTCTGAAACCGCTTCGGCAAAAGCTGCTGCACCAAACAAAAACCTTTTTGAAGTAAAATCACCAATGGTTGGTACCTACTATGCTTCTCCATCTCCCGATGCTGATGCATTTATAAAAGTCGGAGATAGAGTTAAGAAGGGTGATACCCTCTGTATTATCGAAGCTATGAAGCTGATGAATGAGCTTCCTTCCGAAGTTTCAGGGATAGTGAAAGAGATTACAGTAGATAATTCTCAAGCTATATCTTTTGGTGAAGTGATTATTAAAATCGAAAAAGATGCCTAAGCAGGTTTTTTCTTTAACTTCTTTCTTAAATCAGTTAAATCTACCATCTAATAAGCTTTTAGAGCAGGCCTTGACTCATAAATCCTGTTCTAAAGATGATCCCAGCATTCTAAATAATGAAAGATTAGAATTTCTCGGTGATGCTGTCTTAAAGCTAGTCTTCAGTGAATACCTATCTGATAATTTCCCAGACGAGGATGAAGGAAATTTATCTAAATTCAGAGCAAGATTAATTTCTGATGATTTACTAGCAGAGCTTGCCTTGGAAATGGGCTTAGGAAAACTTTTACGCATCGGTAGAATGTTAAAAGGACAAAAGATACTACCTGATTCTATTTATGGAAATGCCTTAGAAGCCTTAATCGCTGTTATTTATAAAGAAACTGGTTATGACAAGGCTCGTGAATTTATTTTAAGTGCATGGAGCAATCATATTGAAAGAGCTATCACTGAATCCATCGCTCATAACTACAAAGCCTTATTAATAGAGAAAATCCAAGCTAAATACTCTAAAGCACCAGTCTTTGAAACAGTTAACACTAGCGGAGATGCTCACGAAAGGAGTTTTGAAATAGCTGTATTCTTTGATGGAGAAGAACTAAGTAGAGGCTCTGGTAAATCTAAAAAAGAAGCTGGACAAAACGCGGCCAAAGCTGCTTTAGACAGGTTATCATTTTAAGTCATGCCCGACTATGCTAACACCGACAGAGTAAAAATTCTTGCTGAGGCTCTACCCTATATTCAGAAATTTCACTCTAAGATATTTGTGATTAAATATGGCGGCTCAGCACTAACTAACCCAGATATAGAAAAGAGTACTATCAAAGATTTAGTACTTTTAAATAGTGTCGGGATAAAAGTCGTTCTAACTCATGGTGGCGGCCCTGAAATCAATCAGATGCTTACTAAAATCGGTAAAGAAATTAAATTTGAGAATGGGCTCAGATACACTGATGCAGAGACTATGGAAATAGTCGAAATGGTTTTACACGGTAAGGTACAGAGGCGTATAGTAAGTTCTATTAACTGTGCGGGGGCAAGAGCCATAGGACTTTCTGGGCGTGATGGCAGAATCATGGTAGCAGAACGAGATTCGCGTATCGCTGAAGGTAACATGGTAGGTGAGATAAAAACTACTAATCTTGCACTCATTCATGAGGTTTTTAAATTAGGCTTAATTCCAGTCATCAGCTCTATTGCACCAAATGAAGCTGGCGAGGCTTTTAATATCAATGCTGATACTATGGCAGCAGAACTTGCAATAGGTCTTCAGGCGGATAAATTAATTCTTATGACAGATATACAGGGTATACTTGCAGATAAAAATGATCCTCTATCTTTAATAAAAGAAATGAATCTAGAAACAGCTAAGGACTTAGAGTCTAAGGGAATTATTCAAGGCGGCATGATTCCTAAAACTGACTGCTGCATTAAGGCTATAGAGCATGGAGTTAAAGAGGCGATTATTCTGAATGGATTGAAAGAGCATAGTTTGCTTTTAGAGACCTTTACTAATGAGGGATCTGGGACTTTGATTAAAAATTGAGTTATCTCAACTCAAAAACCAAAGCTTTAACTTCTTTTATATAATCTTGCGCGAAATCCTTACGCCCGTGCATATCACTATTAGCGGAACTAATAGCTTGATTTAAAAGATTCAGTAACTCTGTTTTACGAAACTGTAATTCATTTGCTAGAGCAGAGTGTTTCACCCCAACTATTAATTTCATATCTTTAGTCACTCTATGAGCGAATGTTCTCTTCTTAATGGAATCTGGCATTTCTAATTCTTGCCAAAGCTGAAAAATAGAATAATGTCTCTGCTTATCAATATTGCGCGCAACACTATCAAAAAGTTTTTTAATCGGTAAAAGGTCTTCTTGTTTAGCTCTTTGCATATTCGACTAAGGCTCCGGCTTTAATATTTATAATTTGAGCATTTCCGCTCCATTTTTGCAAATGCTTACCCAAATGGGTCGTAGTAATTATGACCTGTGTATCATCTGAAATAGCTTCTAGTAAATGATCTTGCCTTGCTTCATCTAATTCCGCGAGGACATCATCTAATAGAAGAATAGGCTGCAAGCTGTGTTCCTCTTTCAGTAATTCTATTTCCGTAAGCTTAACTGCTAGCACTATACTTCTCTTTTCTCCTTGGCTTGCAAAATCACTAGCTAACTGTTCTTTAAGCATAAAATTAATATCATCTCGCTGCGGTCCATGACTAGTACAGGCTCTAATGAAATCTAATTTATGATCTGCTTTTAAATCTTCAGGGCTTAGCATTTTACCTAAGTATTCTAATCTTAAAGAAAGTGCCTCCCCTGCGATATCTTGGTAATATTTTTCTACCAAAGGGCTAATTTTAATGACTAGTTCATGTCTATATTTAGTAAGCTCATTTGCCGCATTTATAAATAATTCATCCCAGATAGAGAGCTGTTCTTGGAAAGCTAATGGTAGATTATTATAAAAAAAATCTTTCTCGATACATGACTTAATGAAGCTATTACGCTGACTTAAAGCTTTTTCAAATTTAGTTAATATCTCACCATAAGGTAAATAAAGCTGTTCCAAGATAGTATCTAGCCAATCCCTACGAGAGCTCGGGCTGCCAGAGACTATATTCAAATCATCTACCATAAAGGATACAGAATAAAGCTTATGATGAATATCTTTAGGCTTCATATTAACTTCATTAATTTTCAGAGTCCTTCTGCCAGAACGTCTTATCATCATCGCTATATTTAAATCATTAGCATTTTCACGTAGAATCTTAGCGTGTATAACAGCATTTTCAGCATTGAAATTGACGAGCTGAGCATCTTTAGCAGCTCTTTTGGATTTACCCGTACTGAATATCTGCACCACTTCTAATAAATTAGTTTTACCTTGCGAATTATCACCAAGAATAATAAGCTTAGGGCGCTCAATATTTAAAAAGAGTTCCTGGTAATTTCTAAAATTTAATAAATTTATGGTTTTCAAGAACATAGGATTGAAAGGTCTAGAATTTTATAAGTATAGCGGGATTTTTTTGGTATATGATTATTCTAGCTAGTGAACTTGCGATTAAAAGATCTTTTTAAAAAATTTTTTTTGCTATTTATTTTAGTAAATCTTTTTAGCTTAGGAGTCGAAGCGGAAAATCCTCCAGAGAATGAAACATTCGTAGAGATAATCGCAGATGAATTACGTTATAACGAAACTCAAGATTTTTACGAAGCAGTTGGAGAGGCTATCGCCACTTTCCCTGAGAAAAATATAATAGTCACTGCTAATCAAATGAATTTTGATGGGCTAAAAAAACTTTTAATCGCAGAAGGAAATGTAAAAGTCACCCAAAATGATACTACTGCCTTCGGTGAATATGTAGTCTTTCATACTGATACGAAAACCTATAGCATGGAAGAACCGAAAATATTCAGCCCAGGTATACGTCTTAAAGCCCGCAGCAGTACTTCTGAATTCGAAGAACGAAAAAAGCCAGACGAAAAGGATAAAGTTACTGTAAATTTCAAAGATGGTTTTATCGCTTTAGATAAACCAGTCGGTGTCTACTTTTCAGGGAATCATGAATGGACCAGATATACTCGTGAGCGCAAACTCTACTATCAGAACCGTGAACTCAGATGGAAGGATATTCCACCTTTACAGAGCGATATTAAATATAGCGCCAAACGCATTACCTACGATCAAAACAAAAGAATGAACAACCTGAAAATTCAGGGTGCAAGGCTTTGGCTTAATGATAAATTGAGCATCCCTTCTCCAATAGAACTCACTACTAGCGTGGGAGAGGCTGCAAACACCAGATTCAGAGGACCAGTTTTAGGTCAGCAGGAGCGCATCGGTGGCTTTGCTGTTGGTCCTAGATTTTTTAAATCTTATAAAAATTCTACTTTTGCGATAGCTCCTATAGTCCAGATCGGTAATGATGGTGGCTTCGGAGCAGGTTCTATAGTCAGCTACAACACACCAGGAGACACTACCGCACTGATGGCAGGATATGGTTCCCTCTATAATCGCTTTATATTAAATGCTCACCAAGAACTTCCATATAACTTTGAAGCAAATGCACTCGTTAATCAATTCAACCGTAATCT